>NZ_JBOZGJ010000008.1:0-159672 GCF_050846835.1 Exiguobacterium sp. TDN 0502
TTCTTTTTTCGCAAAAGGAGTGCAGAACTGTGTACGTTTCCGTCGCACAAGTCTGCACTCCTATTCTGCATTACACATCAGCCAAGTATTCGAATGCGGGTCCAGTAATCTGCTGTAACATCTGAATCACCCTCTCTCTTCTTCCTTACCCTCTCCCAAACAAAAAAACGTCTTTCTTCTATATAGAAGAAAGACGCAGTTTGGATTAATGCAACCAGATGAAGTAACCGAGGAACCCGAGCGATAATACGTACATGATTGGGTGTACGTCTTTTGCTCGTCCTTTTGCGATCATCGTGATTGGGTAGAAGAGGAAACCAAATGCAATTCCTGTTGCGATCGAGTACGTTAACGGCATCATGATGACAGTCAAGAAAGCCGGAACCGCATACTCGAATTTTTTCCAATCGATTTGCAGCAATGAAGCTGCCATCAATACACCGACGATGATCAATGCGGGTGCCGTGACCGGCGCAGTGATGATCGCGAGTAATGGTGAGAAGAATAAAGCGAGACCGAAGAACAATGCTGTAACGATTGCCGTCATACCTGAACGACCACCCGCTGCAACCCCTGCACTTGATTCGATGTATGAAACCGTAGTCGACGTTCCAAGAATCGAACCCGCTACGGTTGCTGTTGAGTCAGCGATCAATGCGCGACCAGCACGTGGTACTTTATTTTCCTTGATCAGACCGGCTTGGTTTGCTACTGCAACCAATGTACCTGCTGTATCGAAGAAATCGACGAAGAAGAAAGTCAAGATGACGATCATCATTTGAACTGTGAAAATCTCGTTAAAATGTAAGAAGGCTTGTCCGAATGTCGGGGCGATGCTTGGTGGTGCTGAAATGACTTCACCAAGACTTGTTGGGACTGGAATCAATCCGAAGATCATTCCAGCAATCGCCGTGATGATCATTCCGAAGAAAATCGCGCCTTTGACACCACGTGTCATCAAGATTGCCGAGACGACAAGACCGAAGACTGCGAGAAGCGTTGTTCCTTGGCTAAGGTTACCGAGTGAGACGAGTGTCGCCTCATTCGCAACGACGATACCGCCTGTTTTTAATCCGATGAAGGCGATGAATAATCCGATCCCTGCTGCAACAGCCATTTTTAATGGTTCTGGAATCGCGTTAATGATCATCTCGCGAATACCTGAAGCCGTTAATACCATGAAGACGAGACCCGAGACGAGAACTCCTGAAAGTGCAGTTTGCCATGGAATACCCATTCCGATGACGACACTATAGGCGAAGAAGGCGTTTAAGCCCATACCCGGTGCGAGCGCAATTGGATAGTTCGCGAGTAATCCCATCGTGACAGAACCGATGATCGCGACGAGTGCTGTAGCACCGAAGACCGCTCCTGCATCCATGCCTGCCTCTGCTAATGTGTTTGGGTTGACGAATAGGATGTACGCCATCGCGAAGAACGTCGTCATGCCGGCGATGAACTCTGTACGCATGTTCGTACCAAGCCCATTGAAATCAAAGAAACGCGCAATCGCATTTTCTTTTGCTTTCGGTTGGTGTGGCTGTTTCAATTGTGTGCTCATGATTGCCTTCCTTCCAAATAAGCCGTCTCCTTGAAAATAAAAAACGGCCCTTACCTAAGCGGTAAAAGCCGTTTCAATAAGCGCACGATGTTGCATGTGCGCCGTAGTAGGAACCTTTACGGTGTTCCTGTAGAGACTTCCGGGCCCTATCCCCAGAATTATACGGCATTATTTATGTTTTTTTAGTGGTATGAAAAATAAGAACAGACACATCGTAGCATGGTCAAATTCATCGGTCAACCATAAAAACGAAATTTAACTACTTATTTTATCCGAACGTTCGGTTTTGCGGGAGTTTCTCAGTTTAATAAATTTTGTTGAGATTTTTTAATTGAGTACATAGCATTTTACTACGACTAAATTATAATTTTCTCATTAAGAATCTAATTTCACAACACTTACCTCATTAAATTCTCGTTCACTGGCATACATCTTAAAATCATATACACAAAGTAACTTTCTATAATCTGTAGTTTTTTTATTTTCATAATCCCTTAAATATTTTTCGGCTTGATCTAGTACGATTGAATCATTCAAAATGCCATGTATTATTGCAAAATTTTTCTTTGCTTGTGACATTTCTGGATCTGTTAGAATACTTTCTACATCATTATGAATTACATCAAAACGTATAGGTTGTTCTAACAGACTCCTGATTTTTTTTATTTGATTATTTTTTAATATATTAAACTTAGTTATATTGTCTTGTATATTGTAGAAACCGAAAATAGGGAAATATTGACTTTCTTGAATCTTTAATTTATTAATCAATTCCAATAATTGATGATTAGATTCGTCGATGATATTAAAATATTGTTCCATCATTTCGGACGATGTATGAAATTCATATTTGATAGTTTTCAGAGAACCTATTGCCAATACTTTCTCACCATTTTGTAAACTGTCTATATCCTCAGTGATACTTACTTTAATATTTCCACCGGCATAAATCTCTCTTACTATAGATTGAACTTTTCGTATATCCATCGCTGATACTGGTAAATTTAAATCCGATAATCCTTTATATATATCTATAAAATTATCTGTTTTTATCTTATTTATTCTAATTGTAGAAAATCCACTCATATCGATGTCGTGGTGAGTTACATCTTGATTCTCAGAATCTATTTCGTACTCAACTAGTAAAAAATTTTTCCTGATTTCTTCAGCTTCATCAGAATTTGGATTTACGTAAGTAAATATGGTCTTAAGAATGTCTTTTATATTATTATCGCCTATGTTATACCCCAAAAAAATAATTGGATGATGCAGAAACAAAGATAGTAACTGTGCCCTAATTAATTCATATCGCTCATTAAATTCTTTATAATCTGATTCCGTTATTATTATCTTATTAGGATCCTCAAAACTACCATGTATTTTATAAATTGATCCATAAGGATTACTTAGTAAAATCTCATTCCCTACTAAAGTCTTAAATTCAAATGTATCTTCAATAAAAGAATCATAATTAGTAGTAATTACAGAACCAATATTTTTTCTTATTTTTTTGAATTCCGCGATTTCATCCTGTTTATCTATTTTCAAAGTATACTTTTTCAATAATTCTGATATGAATAATTTAAACCTACTGATATTTTTTCCTTGTGACATATGCTCATAAAATATATCATTAATATTTTTAAATTTCCCATTTCTATCTTTAGTGACTATATCGTTGAAATCCCTCTCTAAATCTAATGCTACTTTTGTATAATCGTAATCTCCATCAGTTTCATATTTTGATTTAATATCATAATAATGTTCATCATTTCCCACTAATTCACGAGAAATATGCTTTAATAACCCGTCCCATGTAAAAGAATCTTCTAAATATCTTAAGCTGACTCCTGCACCAATGAAAAGAACTGGATGATTTTTAAATCCTTTAATAAAATCTTTAATATTCACCTTCACACCTCAACATTCTTTTTTAAAAATTCTACATTTTTTTACCTTTCTGACTCATCATTAACTTAATAGCTTTTTCTCTATTTTGTACGGCATCTTTAGATCCAATTACTTCTCCAGAATTAGTTACTAAGTAGTTAAACTTCCATTGTTGCTTATCATCACAAAAAATAAATTGAATTTTTTGTGTATCGAAATTTGAAGTAAATAATTCTGATTCACTCAAAGCTTCTGAAATTTTCTCTGGGCTTACAGCTTGAATTGCTACACATGGCTTTAGAGATTTGATAACAAATTCTTGGGAAGGAACGCCAGGTAAAACTAAAAGATATGTGACTGGTCTATTTTTAGGAATACAATGCTTTGCGTAGTTAATCATAGCATTTCTAATTTTAGAATATAAATTAATTAAGTCATTGTTTAAATCTTCTTTAACCTTCTTTCCAAAAGTATTTAAAAATTTATAAGCTATTAACGTTGAAATACCTTGCTTTGTTAAAGTTATGATCAATTCCGGATCCGGTATTAAAGATTTTCTAACCAGAATTTGTTGCTTACACGGTCCATGATCCTTAAGTGTTTTTGAAAACTTTTCAGAATCAGTATTCGATTCAAAATTAACTAAGTCATACGAAAAAATTATCTCTTCCGGTACATCCTTATGCATACCTACAAACGGACGTTTATCTCTCCAAACATCCATTCTTCCAATTTCTCCATTAGGAAGTTTCACTACAGTAGAATCTTCTTCAATATAAAAATTCGGTATAGCAAATAATCCATATTCACCATCTGGTAATTTGTGAATAAACGCTTCGCTAAATTTTCCTAATGGAGGTATAGTCACATCATGCTCAACACCCATACTTGGAACAGTATCCCCATTAATTTGTCTTGCAGCCCCCTCTAGAGCCTCTATACTCATTCTCATACCATGTGAGTCCACATGAGTTGTTGCTAATAACAATTTCACTGTAAATACCTCCATTATTATAGTATCTATAATTAAATCCTAAATTCATCTTCAAATCAGGTACCATTTAATAACATTTATCAATTATTTCATATTTTTGATTTTTTATCAGTAAACAAAAAGCTTGGAGTAATACCATTTTTAAAAACAGGCTCTCCAAGCTTTTTAGTATTATATTAATATTTTCAATTCTTTTTTATTTCATGGTGTAGAAAATTATGTATTATCTATCTTGTTGTTTATATATATTTTTAAATCTCCAACTGTTTCCATTGTTAATTGAGCAGCCTTTACTAAAAGCGATTCGTAAGCTACTAGATATTCTTGTGCGTCTGTTGCTAAGTCGTCTTTTATTTCATATGCATTCTGAACAAAGTTTTGTATATATTCATCTAATACATCTTCAGTCATGTACATAATATTTTCTTCCATTTTTTCTTGAATAAATCCATTCTCATCAAACTCTATAAATTCAATAATTTCTGAACTTACTTTGTAGTTACATATTAAGTCTCGAACATAAGTAATGTTTTCTATCAATCGATGTTGTTCAAAGGTTATTTTCTTTTGAGAAGCGTCATTTTCAATTTCACTTATTAAATCATTTGCAGCACTTTGAAAATCGAATTGGAAGTTATTAAATGCATCTATAAAATTCGTATCTAAATTAATGTTAGTTCCTAAATAGTACTCCATTTGTTCTCTGCCTTGGAAATCCCATACACCCCAAATATTTTCATGAACCACTGTTATAAGCTCTTCAAGTTCCCTTGCTAAAAATATTAATCTAAAGATGTTGTAAGCATAGTATGGTTCTGATGCACTTTCAACTTCTTCTTCAATAATATTTATTATTTGGTTAATCATATTTTTGTCTTCAAAAATTACTCCTGCTTCAAAATTATTTGCCGACTCTGAAGAATAGTTCGCCGAGCCAACATATGCTATATTGTTGGTCATTATAATTTTTGAATGATTATCAAAAGTGAACATACTTTGAAATTTCTGATTAAAATTTTCTGGATTCAATTTTTCTTTATAGTTATCAATTTGGACTTTTGCTTTAGTTTTTGCCCATTCATAGTAATATCGGTTAAATCTACTTGGAATATTTGTATATAGTTTAATTTCTGTATCTGGTGGACTTTCATTTATTTTTTCTAAAAGTGTTTCATCGTCTTTAGATATGTTGTATGTCAAAATATAAATATATTCCGCATTCTGAAAATCTTCTAATACTTCACTATAACCAAGTTCACCTCTAGTCATAACAAATTTACACCTTCCATATTCTGATTCTCTTCTCACTTTGAAATCACCATCCCATAACTTTATTAAAAGCATAACACTTATTTAAATTGATTATAGAATATAGAAAAAAATTAAGCAGCTGAAGTCGACGATCTTTTATATCAGTAAGACTTGTATTTTTACAAAGTGAAACAGAAATTGTAAAAGACAAAATATGTGATATACCTACTTAAAAATTCATAAAACAGTAGATTTAAAAATAAATCGTAAAATGAACTTCGGATAAATTGATAAATATGTAATAAACTTTGTCAAACTGACTTATTAAAAAGCCTTGGACTTACTTACATGAATCTAATTTTTGATTTATATAAAGTACACAGAAGAGATATCTTGCTCTTACATGAATAGAAAAGTATCAGATTTTTTTAAGCAAAATAACACCCTTTCATTCATAAATCACATGAACAAAAGGGCGCTTCATTTTTAAATACAATTGTTGAAGATGAAACGAACTTCTTTTCACCTGTCCCCTTTAAAACGTTGGTACGACAGGATTCATAAGACGAATCATTTCATCAAATCTAATTTTTATTCCCACTCAATCGTTGACGGTGGTTTCGACGTCACATCGTACAGGACGCGGTTAACGTTCTGGACTTCGTTGACGATTCGGACGGAGATCTTCTCAAGCACGTCCCATGGGATACGTGCCCAGTCTGATGTCATTCCGTCAATTGACGTGACAGCACGGATTCCGACCGCATAGTCGTATGTCCGCTCATCGCCCATGACACCAACCGAACGGATTGGAGGAAGGACTGTGAAGTATTGCCAGATTTCGCGCTCGAGTCCTGCCTTTTTGATTTCATCACGAAGAATGAAATCAGATTCGCGGACGATTTCGAGTTTCTCATCTGTGATTTCACCGAGGACACGAATTCCGAGACCTGGTCCTGGGAACGGCTGACGCCACACGATTTCATCGGAAAGACCGAGTTCTTTCCCGAGTTCACGGACTTCATCCTTGAACAACGTGTTGATTGGTTCAATCAATTCAAACTGCATGTCTTCCGGCAGTCCACCGACGTTGTGGTGTGATTTGATCGTTTGTGCCGTATCCGTACCACTCTCGATGATATCCGTATAGAGTGTACCTTGCGCAAGGAAGTCCATGTCCGTCAGCTTCGAAGCTTCTTCGTCGAAGACGTAGACGAACTCGTTGCCGATGATTTTACGTTTCTGCTCCGGATCCGAGATACCACGGAGTTTGTCGAGGAAACGATCCTGGGCATCAATCTTGATGACGTTCATGTGGAAGTGATCCGCAAATGTCTTCATGACACTTTCCGCTTCACCCTTACGCAATAAACCGTGATCGACGAACATACATGTCAATTGATCACCGATTGCTTTGTGAATCAAGGCTGCGACGACAGACGAGTCGACACCACCTGAAAGGGCACAGAGGACTTTTTTGTCGCCGACTTGTTCTTGAATCTTCGCTACTTCGATTTCGATGAAGTTCTCCATCGACCAATCGCCTGCACATTTACAGACTTCAAAGAGGAAGTTCTTGAGCAATTCTTTTCCGAAGACCGTATGGTTCACTTCCGGGTGATACTGCACACCGTACATTTTCAATTCTTCGTTCTTGATCGAAGCGATCGGACATGACACGTTCGTTCCATCGACGACGAATCCGTTTGGCACAGATGTGACGAGGTCACTGTGGCTCATCCAGACCGTTTGTTCAAGCGGTAGGTTCGCATACATCGGTGACGGGTCTTGTAACGTCAATGTGGCTTTTCCATATTCACGATGTCCCGCACGTTCCACTGTTCCGCCGAAATGTTGTGACATGAGCTGCATGCCGTAACAGATACCGAAGATTGGAATACCGAGGTCGAAGATTTCCGGGTCACACCGGTACGCATCCTCTGCGTAGACGCTACGTGGACCACCTGAGAAGATGATACCAGCAGGTGCGATTTCCTTTACTTCTGCTGCAGTGATTTTATGCGAATGCAATTCACTATAGACACCAAGGTCCCGAATACGACGTGTGATCAATTGATTGTACTGTCCTCCAAAATCGAGGACGAGAATCATTTCCTGGTCCAAATGTGCTTCCAAATCTGTTCCCGCCTTTCTGATTTCATGCGTACCCTATGAAAAAAGCCCACTCTTCGCCCATGGATAAAATGGAAAAAGAGCAGGCCGCTTCACAAAAAAATGTATACGAAGGGTCTGCTCCTTCATAGTCAGGTCGTTTAAGGTGACCCGGTAGAGACTCTCGCGCCATATCCGCGAGTATATACAAAGGAGATTGCATGTGTGTGATTTACGTTGTTCCCATTGTACCTGTATCGTTTCGTAAATATCAACCCTCTACATGACGAATGATATTTTCGAAATATTCACGTTTTTTATCGGCTGATAGCGTTTCTCCACCGTAGACCATCCGCTCGTAAGCATCCGTTAACGGGCGCATCGCGTACGTCTCGTAATACCCATCGACTTCGTGAGCGAGTTCCGCAAGCGTTCGACCATCTTGATAATGGAATCCTTTTTTATCAAGCCGTCGCAAGAGGTACCGATACATCCGTCGGAATCCTTCCGGTCGCTCGATTTGTCTCCGGAAGAAGAGAATCGCAAGTGTCCGAATGATTGGTTTTCGGAACAAGTAGAGGAACAAGAGAGCGAGTGCCGTCAGGACGATCGGCCAGAATGGGATCGACTTCTGCTCCGGCTGTCCGGTGCTCGTCGTCTGTTCTTCATCAAGTAGATTTTCCTGTGGACGGTTCGGCGTTGTCGTCTCTGTATTGTTTTCTGTCTCGCGTTGTGGATTCGTTTGCTCCGTCTCGTTGTTTGTTTCCCGGTCAATCGTATATTGTCCTGCTCCATCGAAACTGACTGTCGGCTCAAGCGGTACCCATCCTGGTCCTTCAATGTAGACTTCGACCCACGAGTGAGCGTTTTTATTTCGTACCGTATAACTTGTCACGGCAGAACCGATGACATCGGATTCGCCTCCCGTGAACCCCTTCACCCAGCGCGCAGGCAAGCCGGCCGCCCGGAGCAGGACGGTCGCTGACGTCGAGAAGTTATCACAGTAGCCGAGCTTCGTCTCGAACAGGAACTGATCGACATAATCCTGGTTCTCTTTCGGCACAGCAACATCTTCCGTATTGTATTCGAAGTTCTCTTCTTCAAAATAATTCTCGATTGCCCGCGCTTTGTCCCATGGTGTCTCCTCATCCGCAACGATCTGCTTCGCTAAATCGCGTACGCGTTGTGGTAATCGTTCCGGTAGCTGCAGATACCGTCGCGTTTCCGCATCTGATAGGTTGAGCGGTTCATCCGTTTGCAACTGTTCTTCCGTAAAGAGCGGGTACGCATAGTCGATTCGATAGTTTCGCTGCCGTTCCGCATCATCGAGATAGGAAATCTTTTGATTGCCCGGATCAACCAGGACGTTTTGGCGTTGGTCATCGACGGAAATCCGGACATTGTCCCCATTGTACGGGACAAACGGTAATTCACGTGCCATCTCGAACGTAGCGGTCTCATTTCGTGTCTTGACCTCATCTCCGAAATGCGAGAAGAAGCCGCGCGAATCGATTTCAGGATTCGACTCCGATAAGACCCAGCCTTTTCCGGTATAGACATCTTTCGTTTCTACCCGCCAGTACCGGTTTCCTTCACTTTCGACCTGAAAGACTTCCCGGTCGTCCATCTGGAACGGTCCACCGAGTTGTTCATCGTTATTGCCGTAACCGACCTTTTGAATCGCATTTGTCGGCTCTCCTTCACCTTCAAGCCCGGACGTCAAATCGTACCAACTGTCTTGCCACGTCGCATTGATGACAGGACTTTGGACAGCAGCGACGATGACAGCCCCCACGATGAATAAGGCACTCAGCGGACGAACATAAGAAGCGCGCGGTCGTTCGTTGACTTCCGTCGCATAAAGCAACAGTAAAGACAAGATGATCGGATAGAGAATGAACGTCTCTCCTGAATAATCCGTCCACGTATCACAATAGGCAATGAACCCGATCACTCCGAAGGCAAGTCCGAAGACGAACCCACGATTCGGGAACGTCCGGCGCGCGAGATACGCGATCAAAAAACTAATCAAGCCGATCGAGAGCGCGAAAGCGGGTCGTCCTGGTAATTCACCATTGATGACGCTCTGAATATCTGAACTGATTTCCGTAAAGATGCCCCATGGTGCTGCTCCCGGCGTCAAAATCAGATAGAACGACAGCAGTAATCCACCGAGACTTCCGAGTAAAAAGTAACGTCGTGACAGATGCGACAAAAGCAACGGTAGAAACAACATCGGTAAGAAGGACCAGAGATGCTCGAACGTCGTCAGCTCGAGAAGTGGTGGCATGAAACAAGTCAGAAGGGCTGCCGCGATGGCGTTCCAAATCAAGCGTCGCATCATCGCACTCCCCTCCGTTCTGGTGTATAGACATGAACGGTGGCTTCCTGATTGACTTTCGAAATCCATAGCTCATTATTCGATTCGAGATCCGGTGTGATGAAAAGGACGTTTCCGCTCAGCCGGAGCGCCTTCGACGAGTACTCCCACGACTCGATGAACGTCCGTGACCGGCTCGGTTGCGCCGTCATTAAGTAATGCGTCAGTTTCGCCCCTTCAAGCGGCAACGATAAAGATTGAACGGCATGCCCGACGAGGTGGATCCGATAGTTCAAGCGACGTTTGTTCAGTTGATCCGTCGCTTCGGCGAGCATCGAGATGACACGTTCGAAGGTTTCACCCGCTTCCGTTCCCTCATCAAAGACGATCGTCGTCTCCCGTTCCTGTTCCCGTTCGAACGTCTTCGTCATCAACCCTTGACGTTTCGCCGTCGCTTTCCAGTCGATCTGATTCATTCGGTCACCACTGACGTATTCCCGGACCCCGACGACGGTAAAGGACGACTGGCGAAGATCGAGTGACACGGGTGAGACTCCCCCATCGCCCCGATCCTCCTCGTGTGGAAGCTGAACGGCAAGTCGAGCCGGTTCGATTGCAAGATACGTCTCGACCGGAAACATCCGCTTCCGTTTGAATAAACCGAACGGATCCGTGATCTCGACGATACAGCCAGGGATCTGATAGACGCCACGCCGAATCGATGGAATCGTGTAATCGATTTGCTCTGTCTTCCGGTAATGGGCACGGAGCGGACGGCTAATATCGAGTTTTTCTTCGCTCAGTTCGTTCGGGATTGCCTCCGTCACCTCGACGGCTCCGACCAGAAACGGAAAACGTCGACGAACCCGTAAGGAAACCGGGATATCCGTTCCGGCAACGAGCATCTTATTTGAGACTTCGCGCGTCGCAAGGGCCTGCGTGACCGGCCAGATGAGAAAGAGCGTCCAGTAGACGGTCAGACCGGCCATGACATAAAACAGCAAAGACGCGACATTTCCGCCATCGACGCGCGCATATCCCCATAAGGCAGCCGTCGTCACAAGTAATACAGCGTAACGCCAACCAATTTGCCACTTCGTCATAAGGACTCCACGTCTTGTTGGATGGGTACAGCAACCTCTTTTTTGATTTGTTCTAAAATCCGTTCAGACGATTGACCGTGATAACGCGCGTCCGCTGTCAAAATCAAGCGGTGTGATAGGACCGGAATCAAGAGATGTTTGACATCATCCGGCAAAACGAAACTGCGTCCTTCCATGTACGCCCACGCTTGCGCGACTTTCATCAAGGCGATCGAAGAACGGGGACTTGCTCCGAGATAAAGTGACCCATTTGTCCGGGTCGCTTGGACGAGATGGACGATATATTTTTTGACAGGCTGTGAGACATGGACGTTCTTGACTTCTTCTTTCATCTGGAGCAATTGTTCGCGTCCGATTACCGCTTCGAGCGTCTCGATCGGCTCGTCCCGTTCAAAACGCGTCAGTAGCTTCATCTCTTGATGGAAATCCGGATAACCCATTTTGACTTTGACGAGGAAACGGTCGAGCTGTGCTTCTGGTAACGGATACGTTCCTTCATGTTCAATCGGGTTTTGTGTCGCCATGACGAAAAAGGGATTCGGAAGCGTATGAATCTCACCATCGACGGTGACATTTGCTTCCGCCATTCCCTCAAGTAAGGCAGATTGGGTTTTCGGGGACGTCCGGTTGATTTCATCGGCTAAGACGATGTTTCCCATTAAAGGACCCGGTCTATATTCGAATTGGCTTGTTTTCTGGTTATACATCGATACACCCGTCAAATCCGACGGAAGTAGGTCTGGTGTGAACTGAACACGTTTGAAGGTCAACCCGATCGATCGGCTGAACGCACGGACGAGCATCGTCTTCCCGACTCCGGGTACGTCTTCGAGCAATACATGTCCACCCGCTAGTAGTGCTGCCAATGATTGTGTGATGACATCTTCCTTACCGATGATGACTTTCTCTACGTTGTCGATAATCGCTTGAATCTCCTTAGTGTATGTTCGCATGGTCAGGCCCCTTGCTCTCGTAGTAGTTGAATTTTCTGACTTTTTATATCATCTCATATTCCGCTGCGCTTTTAAAGAAATACGAGCAGTTTTTGGCACACGAAAAAGGGGGAAACGCCGTAGCGTTTCCCCCTTATTTGTTTCAGGAACGAACACATGCCGTGATCCGTTCTTGAACCGTGCAGTTGCACGTAAAACACGAATACATCCGTGTCAATGGACAACGTTCGTCAAGTCCGGTGATCCTCTTCTTTCAGAAGCGACATGCGATCGTTCCCTCTACATTGGTAATCATTCATGTGCATCACCATCCTTTCATATATTGAATATTACCGAATATGTTATAAATGAAACGTCGAATTTCAATTATTTTTTCCGATATCGCGCATACGTTGTCGCGAGTGCGATCGCAAGGACAAGTCCTTTGATGATGTTCAAGGAATAGTATGGAACAGACAGCATGACGAGACCATTTTCAAGAATCCCGACGAGACAGGCACCTACGAGTGTACCGAGCGCATTCGGTTTCCCTTGTCCCGCGAACGACGAGCCAATGAAGGCGGCTGCGACTGCCGGCATCAAGTAACCGGAACCGGCATTGATTTGCGACGATCCGACCTGTGAAGCGAGTAAAATCCCACCGACGGCAGCAAACAATCCAGCGATTAAGTAAGCAAGCGCCCGGTAACGATTGACGCGGATCCCGGTCAGGCGTGCGGCTTCCGGATTCCCACCGATGATATAGAGAAAACGACCGTGTCGCGTATGACTTAAGAAGACATGCGTCACAGCGACGACGATGAGCATGATGACGATGATCCAAGGTGCTTGACTGATTTTCGTGAATGCCTCCGGAATCGTGCCGACTGTTGGTGTGCCGTCCAGGCGTGGCATCCCAGCACTGATTGAACCGCCCCCCGTATAGGTCATCGCCGCTCCTTCAACGATGAACATCGTCGCAAGCGTCGCGAATAAATCCGGAATCTTGAACCAAACGATCAGTAGGATGTTCAGTAAGGCGACGCTCAGCGATAGGATCAGTGCCAGACCAATCGAGACGCCAAGCGGCAGACTATACCAGACGAAGAACGAGACGACGAAAGAACTCGCAAGTGTTGCGGTCGAGCCGACAGATAAATCAAATCCATTGACCGTCAACGAAACAGTTAATCCGATTGCGATGATCGTCACGATCGAGATGCTGCGTAAGATATTAATCAAGTTCGTCCCTTGCAGGAAGGTCGGAGCCGTCGTCGCAAAAAACAGGACCAGAGCAAGAATCGCGAGGACGATCCCCCAGTCGTTCAAGAATCCGAGGATGGGACGTAAGCCTTTCCCTCGGTTCGTTTGTTTCGATACTACCTCATTCATCGTTGCCCTCCTCCTGTCGCATACCACAACAAGGTTTCTTCTGACGTGTCCGCCGTCTGCGTTTCATGGACGATTCGTCCATCAAACATGACATAGATCCGGTCCGTGACGGTCAGAAGTTCATCCCATTCACTCGTCGCGTAAAGGATTCCCTTTTGTTGCTGCGCGAGTCCATCAATCAGACGATAGATGTCTTGTTTCGCTCCGACGTCGACACCTTTCGTCGGTTCGTCCAAGACGAGCACGGAGACATCCGTCAGTAACCACTTTCCGATGGCGACTTTTTGTTGATTTCCACCGGATAGCTGTCCCACTTCCTGCGTCACGTCTGCTACTTTAATGCCCAGCTCCTTGACCCATTTCGATGCCTGATCTGCTTCTTTGCGACGGTCCATCAGCCCCCAACGGTTGACGAAATCACGGGCTGCTGCAGCCGTCAGATTCTCAGCGACAGAATCGGCAACGAGGATGCCTTCTTTTCGGCGTTCTTCTGGAACGAGGCCGATTCCCGCTTGAATCGCGGCTTGTGGATTGCGAAGGCGATGGGCTTTTCCACCTATCCGAACCTCACCGTCCTGAAATGGACGGTCGCCGAACAATGCTTTGCATAATTCGGTTTTGCCGGCACCGACAAGACCTGCGATACCAACGACTTCCCCTGCTTGAACCGTCAAAGAGATATTATGGACGTCCGTATTCGTTGCGTTCTTGACCGTCAGTACATTTGTCGCATTTGCCCGAGATGTTTTCGCGACAGACGTAAGCTTACGCCCGAGCATCAACTCAACGACAGCTTCCTTCGTGATGTCTGTCAAAAGATGTCGTGAAATCAGTTGACCGTCGCGCATGACCGAGATGGAATCACAAATGTCATACAGTTCCTGGAGGCGATGCGAGATGAAAATGATCCCGAGTCCCCGCTCCGCTAAACGTCGCACGACCGAAAAAAGGTGGCTCGTCTCCGCCTGACTGAGCGGTGCCGTCGGTTCATCCAAAATCAAAAAACGGCGTTCCTGGACGAGAGCGCGGGCAATCAACACGAGCTGTTTTTCAGCAAGCCGCAACTCTTCGACGCGTGCCTTGACGGAAATATCCGCCTGTAATGCTGCTAACGCTTCTTTCGCACGTTTTATGTAACGGCGTTGGGATACCAAACCGGTCATCGTTCCGTCCGTCAACAGATCGAGACAGATATTCTCAGCAACCGTCAGATACGGAACGAGCGCCACATCGACCTCTTGTTGGACGAGGTCGATTCCAATCTGTTTCGCATCACGCGGTGACATGATGGATAACGCCTTCCCGTCGAGACGAATCGTTCCTTCGTCCGCCGTTTCCGCTCCGGATAAGACTTTCATCAACGTCGACTTCCCGGCACCATTCGCACCGACAAGTGCGTGGATTTCACCGGATTTCACTTCAAACGAGACCTGTTTTAAGGCTTGCACTCCTGGAAACGCTAGTGAAATTCCGGTCATCTCCAAGTGATGATTGGTAGACGTCATTGTTTCTGATGGACGTCACGCAACCGGTCCATCCACGGTTCATTGAATTTTTCCGATGTACTCCATCCTTTGATGATCGTATCGAGATTGTACATTGTCGTATCCTGCTTCAACGCCTTCTGCTCCACAAGTTTCGCGTCGAGATCAAAGCTATCCGGCGTCTTCTCACCGGCGATTTTCTTGGCCAGTAATCGCATGTCCGTTTGTCCGATCAAGAACGGATCTACCGCACTCGTCGAGACCCAGTTGCTCCCCTTCTCACGCATCAGGTTGATATCCTGATTCGAGACATCGATCGAGATCAGTGGGATTTCTTGACGTTTATTATCCTTGAGCGATTTGTAAGCGCCTTTTGCGACTTCGTCCCACGCTCCCCAGACCGCATCAATGCTTCCTTTCGGGTATTTCGCGAGAATCGCATTCATCTTCGTTGCGATATCGCCTTGGACGTCTTGGAAGTTCGTTGGTCCGACCGTCTCGAGTGTTTTGATCTTACCGTCTGCTTCATACGTCTTATAGATTTCCTGACGGCGATCGAGCGGGGCAAAACCTGGTCCGAACCACAGTTTGATGACACGGACCGGCTTTTTGTCCGTCACCTTCGTCACTTCATCGAGCGATAGCTTCGCGAGTTGATGATCGTTTTGGAATGTTTCCGTCACGCCTTTTAACGCCGTTCCTTTTTTCTTCGTGACCGTATCGAATGTTACAACCTTCAGTCCTTTATCGACCGCTGGTTTGATCATGTCATAGGCGTAGTCTTCCTTACCGTGCGAGATGATGAGCCCGTCATAATCTTGCTGAATCGCTTGCGCGACCAGTTCCTTGAACTTGACGTCATTGCCTTCCGAGATGAACGTGCTGACTTTAAAGCCGAGCGCTTCGCCTTCACTGCGAGCGCCATCAAGGAATTGTTTCGTATGATCGTCCGATGCCAGGTTGCGGATGACGGCGATCTTGACGTCCGATTGAACCCCTTTGGGTACGTCCTTGACGACCTTCGTCGTCGCTTCTCCATTCGCACAAGCTGCCAGTAACAGCGCCGGCGCTAGGACGGCGTAAGCTAATTTTTTCATGAAGTATCTCCTTATCCTAAGGGTTGAAGCCCCGTTAATTGTTCGATCGTTTCTTCATTCGGTTGTGTGATGACACCGAGTTCCGTGATGATGCCCGTGATCAATGTGTGTGGTGTGACATCAAACGCTGGGTTGAAGACGGCGACGCCTTCCGGTGCTGTCGCAAT
Source organism: Exiguobacterium sp. TDN 0502 (assembly GCF_050846835.1). Lineage (NCBI taxonomy): Bacteria > Bacillati > Bacillota > Bacilli > Caryophanales > Exiguobacterium > Exiguobacterium sp. TDN 0502. The sequence goes on from NZ_JBOZGJ010000008.1 coordinate 16,304, forward strand.
ACCTTGGACAGTCATCACTTCTTGCGGATCACGTTCTTCGATTTCGATCGCGTCTCCGGAAACGAGCGAGAAATCAAACGTCGAGAGCGGTGCTGCGACGTAAAACGGAATCTTAAAAGCTTGAGCGAGCAATGCCAATTGGAACGTTCCGATCTTGTTCGCCGTATCTCCGTTTCGTGTAATCCGGTCGGCACCAACGATGATCGCGTCGATCCGTTTTTCTTTCAACGTATGGGCGACCATGTTGTCCGTAATTAACGTGACATCGATGCCAGCACGTTGCAGTTCCCACGTCGTCAGTCGTGCTCCTTGCAGTAACGGACGCGTCTCACTCGCGAAAACGGATAATTCAATGCCGCGTTCTTTTGCGATATAGAACGGCGCAAGTGCCGTTCCATAAGCAGCGGTCGCAATCGATCCAGCATTACAAATCGTTAGGATTCGGTCGCCCGACTGGAACAATTCCAACGCATGAATCCCGATTTGACGTGACGTCTGCGCATCCTGGTCATATAAGGCGACCGTCCGTTTTTCTAACCGTTCGCGGATCTCTTCTACCGACGTTCCGTCTTGAATGATTGGATTCAACTGATCGAGGACATTTCGCAAATTAACGGCCGTCGGTCGTGTCGCGAGTAACGTCGTCGATGTCTCAAGCAAGGTTTGTTTGTAGACCGGAAGCGCCGCTTCAAACCGGTATGCTTCCTGAACGAGTACGAATCCACCGAATAAGCTGATCGCAGGTGCGCCCCGGACACGTAGTTGCTTAATCGCTTCGACCGCTTGCGCGAGATCGGTAATGACTTCATAGTGTTCTTCTTGCGGTAGACGTGTCTGATCAAGAATCGTCAAGACACGGTCTTCGTAACGGATACTTTGAACGAATGTAGTCATCGGCTGAGTTCCTCCGTTACGTCAAAGTTCCGTAAATCATCGAATGTCCGGCATTCGGTCCGCCGTTTAATCAAGGCAGTACCAAGTCGTAAGGCATGACGTTTCCGCTCTAAGCGTTCCGTCGTAGAACCGATCGATTCCAGATCAGCGACCGGCGCGAGACCAATCGTCCGCCGAATCAATTCGCAACCGGCGAAGCCAAGGGCATCCTGTAAGATCGTACTCAGTACATCGTCGACGAGTCCCGATGTCTGGAACGGTTCGACAGCTTCCCGTTCCCATAAGGCACGGAACGTCGAAGCGAACGTCAGCCAGAACGTATCGATGTCCCGAATCCGGGCATCACGAAGTGCTGAATAATCCGGATATGCCGCAAAGAATAAGTGGGCGATGAACTGTCCAACATCGAATCCGAATGGACCATAGAAGGCGAATTCAGGGTCGATGACTTTCGTTTCTGTCGCCGAGGCGAAGATGCTTCCAGTATGTAGATCGCCGTGTAACAACGCGTCCCCTTTTGTGATGAAGAGCGCTTCAAGTTTTGCGACTTCGCGTTTTAACTCATCGTCTACCCATAAATGAGCCACCTCTTCTTCGAGTCCTGCCTCGATCTCGTTCGTCTCCGCATCATGGAATGGATCGGTGAAGATTAACTTTTCCGTGATGTCGCACAGATCCGGATTGTAGTACGTCCGGGCGACGCGTTTCTTTTCAACCGGACCAAGCGCAAAGTCCGATGTATGGAACAACGTCCGAGCGAGATAAGAACCGATATGTTCTGCAAGAAACGGATACTGTTCACCTGCAAGTAAACCGCTTCGAACGATCGTCAGATGTGAAAGATCTTCCATGACCGTATACGCCTCTTCGTGACTGGCATGAAAGACACGTGGTACGAACGGTACGGCGTGCCGCGCGAATTCACGGAGTGCGGATTGTTCGATCCACGCCCGCTCGAGCGATAACGGCCAGCTCTCGCCGACGACTTTCGCGTAGGGTAGTGCTTGTTTTAGAATCAATCGATGTTCACCCTCCCGAATCCGAAAAACGAGGTTGAGATTGCCGTCACCAATCTCTTCTGCTTCGACGGCTCCGTCGCCGATCAGTCCTAATGAGCGGACACGATCAATCGCGTCCTGTTCTGTAAATGCTTTGTATGTCATCTCAGTTTCCCCCTATGTGATACACGAAAAAGCGCCTCTTTTCGTCATCGAAAAGAGGCGCAGGAAAGTCACTGCATCCTCTTATCTCTCAGACGAAACGTCTGTTGGATGTAGCACCGTGCCTAGTGGTCGGTTGCTGCGGCGTCATCGGGCCAATTCCCTCTGCCAACTCGCGATAAGAGTCGTATGTAGTTGTCGTGTGTGATATTGATTTGAATCTTACGCAACCCTCTTCCCTGCTGTCAAATCGAAATCAAGCAGAAACGGATCGCATTTTTAAGCCATCTATAGAAAGAGTATTTTCAAAAAAATAAATTTTCTAAAATTAGTTTGACAAGTGACGATTCCCATGCAAAAATTGCAATTAGATTTCACAATTTCATCCAATTCTTATCAAGAGCAGACGGAGGGACAAGCCCTACGATGTCGCAGCAACCGACCTTTTGGCACGGTGCTAATTCTTGCAGCTACTAAGCTGACAGATAAGAGTCCACGTTCGAATCATTCATGGTCTCTTGTCGCTGACGAGAGACCATTTTTTTGTTGAAGGAGGAAAGACATGACTTATATCACTGCTACTTATCAATTGACCGTTCGCGATCGACTCGAACAACGCGCTGAACAACTCGCGCTTGGTCTGACAGTCGGTTCTTGGACGGAACTGAATCATCTCGAACAACAACAACTCGCCTCGTTCAAAGGGGAAGTCGTACATACGGAAGAGCGCGACGGTAAAGGCTATATCACGATTCGTTATCCGGAACACAATGTATCGCGCGACTTTTCTGCGATCTTGACGACCGTCTTCGGGAAACTCTCACTCGACGGTGAAATCAAATTAACGGAATTGCTACTACCCGATACATTTACGTCGGACTTTCCAGGTGCGAAGTTCGGCATCGAAGGGGTCCGTTCCTTAATCGGTGTCGAAGATCGTCCACTGTTAATGAGCATCTTCAAAGGGGTCATCGGACGCGATTTATCGTTCCTTCGTGATCAACTTGAAGGACAACTTGCTGGTGGGATTGATCTCGTCAAGGACGATGAGATCCTATACGACAATCCGTTGACACCAACGATTGATCGGGCACGAATCGGACGTGAGGTCATCGATGCTCACTTCCACCGGACCGGTAAACGTGCGTTATACGCGATCACACTCAGTGGTCCCGTCTTTACGCTCAAAGATCAAGCTAAACGATTGATTGACGCTGGCGCAACTGCTTTCTTGCTGAACACCTTCACTTATGGACTCGACGTCTTACGTGAACTGGCACGTGATCCCGAGATCAACGTTCCAATCTTCAATCATCCGGCATACAGCGGTGCGTTGATTGCTAGTCCGAACCACGGAGTCGCAGCGCCTGTTTTACTTGGCACATTACCACGTGCTGCTGGAGCCGACTTGACGTTATTCCCGTCGCCTTACGGCAATGTCGCTTTGCCAAAGGATGTTGCTCGTGGCATAGCGGTCGAAGCTACCCGTCTCGGTCAGACGAAATCGATCTTCCCGGTTCCTTCAGCCGGTATTCATCCTGGACTCGTCGCTCAACTCGTACGGGACTTCGGTATCGATTCCGTCATCAACGCCGGCGGCGGCGTACACGGTCATCCGCAAGGTGCTGCGGCTGGTGTCATTGCTTTCCGTCAAGCACTCGATGCGGCACTCGCAAATGACTCCCTATCGACAGCAGCATCGCGTCATGAAGAATTGCGGATTGCGCTCGACGCTTGGGGGATCAAGTCATGACCGTACGGATTCTTTGTGACTTCGACGGTACGGTGACGACACAGGATAATATCATCGCGCTCATGCAAGCATTTGCGCCAGCGAGTGACTTCGAACCGTTGAAGCGTGGCGTACTCGACCGGACGTTATCGATTCAGGGTGGTGTCGGGCAGATGTTCGCACTTCTGCCGTCTGACGGAAAAACAGCCTATCTTGACTTTTTGTTGGAGCGTGCAGTCATTCGCGACGGATTTTCGGAATTGCTTCAGTACAGTCGTCGTCAAGGCATCGATTTTTCGATCGTCAGCGGTGGCATGGACTTTTTCGTCGAACCGATCTTAGCGCCATTCCTCGAGCAAGAGCAGATTTACTGTAACGTTGCCGATTTCAGTGGTCCATTCGTCCATATCGATTGGCCACACGCCTGCGATGCCGATTGCACGAACGGGTGCGGCTGTTGTAAAACGTCCGTTGCCCGTACATTGCGCAAAGACGGTGACGTCATCATCGTCATCGGTGATTCGGTAACAGACTTCGAACTTGCGAAACAAGCGGATCGTGTCTATGCCCGTGATTATCTGATTACGTTATGCGAAGAGAACGATATCGCCTATACACCGTTTGAGACGTTCCACGATATCGTTCATGATTTGACACGATCTGAGGTGACGATATGACATTCATGCGACGGTACGAAGAGCTACGCGCCATCAAACAAGAGCTTGCAGCGCGCGATTGGTTCCCTGGTACGAGTGGTAATCTCGCCATCCGGACGTCTGGTATTCCGGTTGAATTCCTTGTGACGGCAAGCGGAAAAGATAAACGGCAGACGACTCCTGACGACTTCGTGCATGTCGATGCGACTGGTCAATTGATCGGTGAGCAACCCGGTCGCCCTTCCGCAGAGACATTGCTCCATGTCGAAGTGTTCAATCGCACAGACGCCGGTTGTTCCCTGCATGTCCATACGATTGCGAACAATGTGATTTCGGAGTTATATGGCGATCAGGGAAGTATCACCTTTTCCGGTCAGGAGATCATCAAGGCACTCGGACACTGGGAAGAGGATGCGACGGTCACGGTGCCGATCATTCCGAATCACGCTGACATCCCGACGCTTGCTGCTGCTTTTGCGCCGTATGTCACGGCGGATAGTGGTGCCGTCCTGATTCGGAATCACGGAATCACGGTCTGGGCACCGACCGCCTTTGAAGCGAAGAAACACCTCGAAGCCTTCGAGTTTTTATTTAATTATACGTTGACGTTGCAATCATGCCGTCAATCCATTCATTAAGAGGAGGAACCAGCTCATGGCAACAGTCTTATTTCAGGAAACAAACACACGGTATACGGATCAAACGGAAGTCACAGAATTCCTTACTTCACGCGGCGTTCTATACGAACAGTGGGACGTCTCGAAACTCCCAGCGCCTCTCGTTGAGAACTTCACACTGACGGATGAGGATAAACAAACGATTCTTGATACGTTTGCCCCAGAAATCAAGGATGTCTCGGAGCGTCGTGGGTATCAGACAGCTGACATCATTTCGCTGTCGGATACGACACCGAACCTTGACGAGTTGCTCGTCAATTTCCAGAAGGAACATCACCACACGGATGATGAAGTCCGGTTCATCGTCAGCGGTCACGGCGTCTTCGCAATCAAAGACGAAGAAGTCGGCTACTACAACATCGAACTCAATCCGGGTGATCTGATTTCTGTTCCGGTCAACACACGCCACTACTTTACGCTCCAGGAGGACCGAAAAGTCGTCGCAGTCCGAATTTTCGTCACGACAGACGGTTGGGTTCCAATTTATGAAAACGAGACATCAACGGTCTCATAAAGACGACAAGCGCCGATTTTCTTCTATAGGAAGAGACTCGGCGCTTTTTCTTATCGCACAAACATATCACTACATTGCCACGTAACCGATATAATGAAGGAAAAGTGATGAGGAAGTGAGCACCATGCATATCCGTCCTGTAACGGAACACGACTTACCTGCAATTCTAGCTATCTACAATGAAGGCATCGAAGATCGGATTGCAACACTCGAAACCGATCAAAAGGATTTATCGTTCATGACCCAGTGGTACGCAGAACGAACGGAGCAATATGCCGGATACGTCGCAGAGGATGAAACTGGTGTCCTCGGCTTCATTTCCCTCGATCCGTATAATCCACGTCCTGTCTACGCGACAGTCGGTGAGATTTCTGTCTATATCACCCGGACACACCGGGGACAAGGCATCGGGACACGGTTGCTGGAAACAGCAGAGCAACACGCACGCGATCATCAGTTGCATAAACTGATCCTCTTCACCTTCCCGTTCAACAAAATCGGACAAAAACTCTATATCCGTTCCGGGTTCCGGATTGTCGGGACGTTCAAGGAACAGGGACGTTTGAACGGCGAATACGTCGATGTCATGGCGATGGAGAAACGCTTACGGTAGGATTCGTTAAATGCCAGACGGGGAATAGTCAATCCGAGTCAATTAGAGAGGATGAACCTGATGGATATTCAACAAATTCGCAATGCGACACTCGTCGTCACGTATGCCAATCAAGTGTTACTGATTGATCCGTTTCTCGGTGAAAAAGGCAGTTTGCCTCCCTTCGGACAAACACCGAACGCTGTCGAAAATCCGCTTGTCGACTTGCCGGTCGACGTCACGACACTGCTCGACCCCGATGCTGTTTTCGTGACCCATTTGCATGCCGATCATTTCGATGATGCCGCAAAAAAACTATTGCCAAAGCAACTGCCCCTTTATGCCCAACAAGAAGAGGACGCACAGCAAATCCGGGAGGCCGGCTTCACGAACGTCATGTCTTTTGATTCCGGTGTGACGATCGGTGATATCCAGATCCACCGGACTGGTGGAAAGCACGGTGTTGGTGACATCGGCGAACGGATGGGACATGTTTCAGGTCTCGTCCTTACGCATCCGGACGAACCGACGCTCTATATCGCCGGGGATACGATTTGGTGTGATGAGGTCGCGCACGCGATCGAACAGCATACGCCAGACATCATCGTCGTCAACAGCGGGGCTGCCCAGTTCCTGACGGGCGAACCAATCACGATGTCACAACGCGATCTCCTTGCCGTTCACGAAGCAGCGGCGGAAGCAACAATCATCGTCTCGCATCTCGAGTCCGTCAATCATTGTCTCCTGCGGCGCGACATGATTGCCGACTTTTTAGCAGCTTTTCATCTTTCTTCTCATTTCCTTATTCCGGACGATGGCGAAACGATGTCATTTTAAGAACAAACAAAAAGTCTCTTTTCGAAATTCATCGAAAAGAGACTTTTTGTTATGGAATGACCAATCCTAATAACCGGGCAAAGGCGACTGCCTGTTCTTCCGTAATGACAGCACCCGGTAAAAATCGCGGATCGATCGTGATACCAGAGAGTTCCGTCTGCCGGAGATCGAGCCCCTTCAACGGCGTTTCAATCCATTGGCTATCGGTAAGCCGGACCGCTTCGAGTTTCCAATGGGTCGGTTTCACTTCGAAGAACTGTGCTTCTTTCATCGTCGTTTCATTCCAGTGTTGATGACGCACCGTACTACGAATGAACTGTGCGTAATCCACAAGCCCTTCCTGAATCGTCAGATGGTCAAGCGTACAATCTTCGAATTGTATTCCTGTCATCCGGCATCCGACGAAGGACACACGGTGAAAACGGGTTTCTTGGAAATGACATCCCGTTAAATCACATTGCTCAAAATGAACGTCCTCGAACGAACCGCGGTCAAATGTGAGATTCGCGAACGAGACATTTTGAAAACACACTTGATAGGTGTCAATACGTTCTGTCAGATCAGCCGGCATCGGCTCCTTTTCGTAACGCGCTCCTTTCAGGTAAGGATCGTCGATTTCGACTTGATCGAACGTCTCTGCCTGAAGCGTCTTCGGTAATTCTGGTAAACGGATACTGTTCTCTTTCATAGAGATTCCCCCTTTATTCTCTCCCTTAGTGTATCAAACTCCTTTTGTATGGGGGTAAATCGTTCAAATTCCGCCTTTTTCAACAGTTTTTATTTTGAGACACTTTGAGACCATGCTATAGTCAAGGAAAATCAAAATAAGAACATACGTTCTTTTATGTAAAGGAGTGATTCAAATGTTCCCTTCAGTCGTTTTACCACAGGATAAACGTATTTTTTGCGTCGATAGTGTTTCTTTTTATGCCAGTTGTGAATGCCAGTATCGCAATCTCCCTCCTTTAACGACACGCCTTGCGGTCGTCTCCGATTTGAAACGAAGCGGATCCGTCATCCTCGCCGCCACGCCTGCTTTAAAAGCGCTTGGAATCAAAACAGCTGGTCGCCTGTACGAAATCGAGCAATTACCCTACGCCGTTCGTCGTACGATTCAACTCGTCGAACCGCGTATGCTCGCTTATATGAAGACGTCGATTCGTGTCCTTGACGTCCTGCACCAATTCGCCCCACCGGAAGCAATTCGCGTCTACTCAATTGACGAAAGCTTTATTGATATGACCGGAACCGATCGCCTATTTGGTTCCGACCTGCAAGCTGCCCTTAAAATTAAAGAAGCGATCCTGAAACAGACCGGCATCCACGTTCGGATCGGGATTGGTCCAAATAACGTCATCGCAAAACTGACGCTCGATTTAATCGGGAAAAAAGAAGGTATCGCGCGATGTGGATATGCTGATGTCGCACGACGTCTTCATGACTTTCCGATTCGGAAGATGTGGGGAGTCGGACACCGGATGGAGCAACATCTGCAGATGATGGGAATCGAAACAATCGGTGATCTTGCCATGCGCCCTGTCGAAGAGTTACACGAACGCTTCGGTGTGATCGGTGCTGAACTGTGGCATCACGCTTGGGGACTCGACGCGTCACCGACACTGCTTCCCCCGCGTCATCTGTTCGAGAAAGCCCCTCAACGGACGATCGGACACGGAGTCACTCTGATGCAGGACTATTATCAATTCGAACGCATCCGAAATGTGCTCAATGAACTGGTGCAGGATGTCGCCGCACGTTGCCGCTTTTCGAATCAAGTCGGCTGGACAGTCCACATCGGTGTCCGTTATTCCCGAAACGTCGTCCGAAGCGGCTTCTCGCGTCAAGTCCGGTTGCCTTACCCGACATCCGATGAACGCATCATTCTGCGTCACGTCTTACAATTATTCGAACCGAATTGGCTCGACGGAGAACCTGTTCGATTTTTATCCGTTGCAGTCGGTCATTTGACTGCCGATCAAGGCACCTTACAGTTGTCTTTGTTCGAGGATAATGCGCGGCTCTGGAAACGGCGACGGTTATTAAAAGCAATGGATGTCGTCAACCTTCGCTACGGAAAAGGAACGATTCGCCTCGCTGTCTCATTTCTTGATACGAGTGTCGCCAAACGTCGCCTTCGTTTCGTCGGCGGTCATCCGGGAGGTGATCTTCATGACAGCGTATCGTGATCGGGGAAATTTAAAATGGATTCCTTTTCTCATGCCGGAACATTTGCAACTGCTGCGGGAATATTATGTCCAGATGCATCAGCTCGACTTGCCTGAAATCGATGAACAGTTGCAAGAATCGTGGCACTTTCTGCTTCAAGAAGCTTTAATAGAAGGAAACGAACTTGAAATCACGTATTATAAGGAAAGTAGCTACGTGACGGTCGTCGGTTTCGTGGAACGACTAGAACCGGAACGTTCCGTTCTCTTTCTACGTGGTCGTGAAGTAGTGGAAATTCCTTTCACACGAATCGTCCGGATCGAAAACGGGTAAGTTCTCATACAGATGGATGCTTTAAATCGTGCCCGGAAAGAAGGAATAGTCATGTTGGATTGGTTTACTTCCCTCCCCGTCGTCGTGCAAGCATTGCTTGCCGGAATGATGACGTGGGGGTTAACCGCACTTGGTGCGGCACTCGTCTTTGTCTTTACGACGATTGAAAAACGCGTCATGAACATGATGCTCGGTTTTGCTGCTGGCGTCATGATTGCCGCGTCATTTTGGTCGCTGCTTGCTCCTGCGATCGAGTTCACAGAGCAGGATGGTGGAATCGCTTGGATTCCTGCCGCCGTCGGTTTTCTCGCTGGTGGATTTTTCGTCCGTTTGCTCGACTTTGTCACACCTCATTTGCACTTATCTGCACCACTCGAGACGGCTGAAGGTCCTTCAACAGGACTCAAGAAAACGACGTTATTATTTCTTGCGATCACGTTGCATAACATTCCAGAGGGTCTTGCAATCGGTGTCGCCTTCGGTGCCGCCGCTCTGAACATGGACGGTGCGACCGTCGCCGGTGCCTTGACACTCGCACTCGGTATTGGGATACAAAACATGCCGGAGGGGGCTGCCCTATCGATTCCATTACGCGGTGAAGGGATGTCGCGTCGGCGCGCCTTTCATTACGGTCAATTGTCAGCAATCGTCGAACCGATTGCCGCGATGGTCGGGGCTGCTGCTGTTTTCTTCGTTCAACCGCTTCTACCGTATGCGTTATCGTTTGCTGCCGGAGCAATGATCTTCGTCGTCGTCGAAGAATTGATTCCAGAATCACAAGCAGAGAACGGATCCGATTTAGCAACGCTTGGTCTGATGGTCGGTTTCACGGTCATGATGATTCTCGATGTCGCACTCGGGTAATCTAAAAATATGCGATCATCTCCTCAAAAGAGGAAATGATCGCATATTTGTTCATGCACGTATCTTTAATAGACGCATCGCATTCAGGACCGCTAACACTGTCACACCGACATCAGCAAAGACGGCTTCCCACATCGTTGCGATTCCAAAGGCTCCAAGTAACAAAAAGATTGCTTTGATTCCAAGGGCAAAATAGATGTTTTGATAGACGATCTTTCGCGTCGTTCTGGCAACATCCATCGCATCGGCAAGCTGTTTCGGCTCATCGGTCATCAAAACGACATCCGCTGCTTCAATCGCCACATCACTCCCGATTCCGCCCATGGCGATTCCGACATCCGCCCGTGTCAGGACAGGGGCATCGTTGATTCCATCCCCTACGAACGCTGTTTTTCCTTTTGCTGTCTTCATCAGTTCTTCCAGCGCTTCGACTTTTTGATGCGGCAACAAGTTCGCAATGACGTGATCGAGATCCAACTGTTTTCCGATTGCTTCTGCCGTCTGTTTCCGATCGCCTGTCAGCATGACGATTCGACGGATGCCTCGCTTTTTCAATTGGATGATCGCTTCCATCGTCGTCGTCTTCAGTTGATCTGCAATTCGAATCCATCCCAGATAGTCTTGGTCCTGAGTAATGTGAACATAGGTACCGGTTTCGGTTTCTTTATCAGGTGTAAAGCCCAGTTCCTTTAACCACTCGGCATTTCCTGCACGCAGCAGTCGACCATCGTACTCCCCACTGACGCCTTTCCCTGCTACTTCTGATAAGTGAATGCCACCATCTTTAGATGGTAAGCCATCCACCGCCCGGACGATCGAAGTCGCGATCGGATGATTCGATTGCCGTTCCACCCGAGCTGCTACTTGTAGTAACTCTTGTTTCGTCATCGTATGTGCTTGAATAGCGACGACTTCAAAATTCCCTTTCGTCAACGTACCTGTTTTATCCAAGACGAGGGTATCGATTCGTTGCAACGATTCTAGATGATTTCCGCCTTTGACGAGTATGCCTCGCTTTGAAGCAGCACCGATTCCACTAAAAAAGCCGAGCGGGATGGAAAGCATGAGCGCACAAGGACAACTGATGACGAGAAAGACAAGCGCCCGGTACGTCCACTCGCTAAAGGAAGCATTCAGTAAGAGAGGCGGCAGAACCGCTAAAATTAGCGCAATCACGACAACAGCCGGCGTATAAACTCGCGCAAATCGTGTGATGAACTTTTCCGTCGGTGCTTTATGACGAGAGGCTTGTTCTACCAGTGAAATGATTTTCGCGACCGCCGAGTCCGTATACGACCGATCTACTTCAATCACTAACTGTCCGTCCGTGCTGATCGTACCGGCTAGCACATGATCCGTTTCATGAACACGCCGAGGAACCGATTCTCCTGTCAATGCTGCCGTATCCAGAAAGGCAGTACCTTGCTTGATCGTTCCATCAAGTGGAATCCGTTCCCCAGCACGGACGATGATTCGCTGTCCTGGAATGACATCTTCCGGGCGCACACGTCGCCCATCCTCAAGCACGGCTTGCTGTGGTCTAATATCCATCAATGCTGAAATCGAGCGTCGTGATTGATTGACAGCCCTATGCTGAAAATATTCACCGATTTGATAAAACAACATGACTGCCACCGCTTCTGTATACTCCCCAATGACGAATGCCCCGATCGTCGCGAGCATCATCAAAAAATTCTCGTCAAACAACTGTCCGCGTCGTGTCGACCGAAGTGCATTACGTAATACTTCATTCCCGATGAATACATACGCCGTAAGATACAACCATATTTGTATGGACTCGGGAACAAGGAATGCTATTCCGAAAGAAGTCAGACCTATGAGTGTTTGAAGTTTCTTTGACCTTGTCCAAAATACCATTTCAGTCGTGTCTCGTGTATCCTGCTCGCGTTGCAGGAGAGCATCTGGCTCTAGTTCGTGAACACGCTGAACAACGTGACGATACGTCTGTTCTTGGATATCTGGGGATGCGTATGTGATATAGAGACGTTGCCCTGCGAAATCCAACGTCGCTTCCTTGACTCCTGTTACGTTTGCCACGCCACGCTCTACTTTCGCTGCACAGTTCGCACAATCAATTCCTGAAATCCGGATTGGTTCAGTCGCTTCACGCATTCTCTCACCTCATTCAAATATTTGTTTGATTATACAGTCATCGTACGCCTTTTTCCTTCCGTTATCAATCCGTACTTTCCTCGGTCTTGCGCCCGATATTCTGATTGGTTCTATCTCACAAGAATAAAACATGATATGTTTTTACATAGCACATCATTATAGAAGGAGATTACCATGCACATCATTGAACTTTTGAAAGCTCTTTTACTCGGTTTCGTCGAAGGGATGACGGAATTCGCACCTGTCTCCTCGACTGGTCATATGATCATCGTGGATGACATGTGGTTACAAACAACGGAATTTCTCGGTAAGTATTCGGCGAACACCTTTAAGGTCGTCATCCAGCTCGGATCGATTCTAGCTGTCATCGTCGTCTTTTGGAAACGCCTCTTCAGCTTGATCGGTCTCTATAAGATTGAAGGAGAGCACGATGCGACAGGAACGCACAAGCTGAAATTACGCCACGTCTTGATCGGTCTCTTACCTGCTGCCGTTCTCGGATTGCTATTTGAGGATTTCATCGATGAGAACCTCTTCTCGATCGAAACGGTCATCATTGGTCTTGCGGTCGGTGCTCTCTTGATGATCGCAGCCGACAAACTCGGACCAAAGGAACCGAAGACGACATCGCTTGATCAGATTACATATCGCCAAGCAGCACTCGTCGGTCTGTTCCAATGTATTTCACTTTGGCCTGGCTTCTCCCGTTCCGGTTCGACGATTTCCGGTGGGGTCTTCCTCGGGATGAATCACCGGACGGCAGCCGACTTTACGTTCATCATGGCTGTACCAATCATGTTCGGTGCCAGTTTCCTCTCGCTCGTCAAAAACTGGGATAACATCAATGCAGGGGACTTCGGATTTTATGCCGTCGGATTCATTGCGTCGTTCGTGTTTGCCCTCTTATCGATCCGTTTCTTCTTGAAGCTGATCAACAAGATCAAACTCGTCCCGTTCGCGATCTATCGTCTTGTACTCGCAGCTATCCTCGCGATCGTCGTTTACATGTAATGCTCTAATCGTCAGCTCGTTCAGCTGACGATTTTTATATTTTTTGAAACTAATTGACTCGCTTAAGGGTATATAGGGATGAGACATAACTAAAGGAGTGAATGCCATATGGCACGCAGAAATCGGAGTCGATCAAAACTCCCGCTAATCATCGGAGTCGTTGTCGTCGTCGTGATTGCCTTTTTAGCAATCGGACAATACAACAGCCTCGTCAACGTAGAAGAAGATGTATCAAACAAATGGTCACAAGTCGACAATCAGATCAAACGTCGTGCGGACTTGATTCCGAACCTCGTCGAGACGGTTAAAGGTGTCGCAGGACAAGAAGAAAAAGTATACGGAAAAATCGCTGACGCCCAAGCCGGTCTTGCACGCGCCGCGTCAACCGAACAACGGATCGAAGCCGATCAACAAGTGACATCGTCGCTTCGTGGATTGATTGCCTTGCAAACGACATATCCGGAATTAAAATCTAGCGAACGATTCCAGTCCTTGATGGATACGCTTGAAGGAACAGAGAATCGTCTCGGAATCGCCCGTAAGGATTATAACGATGCTGTGACGCTCTATAACAAAAAGCGTCGGAGCTTCCCAACGGCACTCTATGCCTCTGCATTCGGTTTCGAGAAAAAACCGTATTACGAGATTTCAGATAGCGACCGGGAAAATCCGACCGTCGACTTTAACAGTGATTCGAAATGATTCGACGGTGGACGCGACTTCTACTAAGCGCGTTCCTCGTCTTCTTCCTCTTCGTTCCAACGGCTAATGCCGTTTCAGAACGAACAGGAGCAGCCTTTTTCATTCAAGATGATGCACGGTTGCTCACGCCGTCGGAAGAAGCTGAGCTCGCGCAGCTCGGTCAGGAACTCGAGCAGTATACGACGGCTCAAGTCGTCTTAAAGACGGTCCCTGACTTAAAAGGACAAGACCTGAGTTCTTACGCCAACGAAACATTCCGGCGGCAAGGAATCGGTCAAAAAGGAAAAGATAACGGTGTGCTCGTCGTCGTCGCCCCGAACGAAAAGGATCGACAGTTCCGGATTGAGGTCGGTTATAAGCTCGAAGGCATTCTGACGGACATCACAGCCGGTCGCATCCTCGACCAATACGCCGTTCCCTACAAAGAGAACGGCGAGTATGGGAAAGCGGCATCCGAAACGTATAAAGCCGTCGTCAGTGTCATTTCGAAAGAGCAGTCGCTCGAGTCACAGGATCCACCGAAATCACAAAATGACGGCGGACTTCCCCTTTGGACAAAAATCCTGATTGGTGCCGGTTTGCTGATTCTATTGTTCCTCGATATGAAATTCACCGGTGGGATGTTCTTTTTCGCTATCCTGAACATCTTCTCCGCCATCATGCGTGGTGGCGGTGGTGGAAACGGTGGTAGTCGCGGAGGAGGAGGCAGTTCCGGTGGCGGTGGTGCAGAACGTTAGAAAAGGAGTGGCTCCTTCATGACCATCATTTGGGGATATTACATTCTTTTAACGCTCATCGGCTTCGGCTCGATGTGGCAGGATAAACGCAGGGCCCGGCAGCATACGTACCGGACTCCGGAAGCGACATTGCTGACGATTGCTTTTCTTGGCGGTGCGTTCGGTTCTTGGATCGGGATGTACACAGTCCGGCACAAAACACGGAAAGCGAAGTTCCAATGGCTAGTACCACTTGCAGCTATCCTGCATCTCGCTTTCTGGATTTTCTACACTTCACAATGAAATAAAGCAACCGATAGAGAAGAGAACGTACGGCATCGTGCCCGTCGTTCCTTCTCTTTTTTGTATGAGGTCAATGATTATGAAAAACAGGTTTGATTTCTTTTTCTCTTAGGGTAAAGAATTTAACCAATTTAATAAATACATCTTTTTGATGTACTGAGAGGTGGACATCCCTATTATGTGGCATCCTTGCGCCGAATGTACGACATCAATCCGTTTCGTTGAAGCGGGAGCACTCCATATCCAATCACCAACACCAGAAATCTATTCTTACCAGTCGTTTGAACAGCTGGAACAGTTACTTGCCTCGCTCTTACGCGTCGCTGATTATCCCGTATCCTGCCGTGCGGCTCAGTCCCGCTACGTAACGGCACCGATTCCGGCTTCACGATTACTGGAGCAGCTGCAACACCGCTCGGCGATTGATTTTATCCAGCATGGCGTCATGACAAGCCATCTGCAACCGATTTATGACATTCAGCGGGATGTGCTCGTCGCAAACGAAGCATTGTTACGCGCTGCCGATGATACGATCGCCATTTCTCCTGGAATTCTATTCTCGACCGCCTCGAAGATGGGACTTCATTCCCGACTTGATCAGCGGGCTCGTGAAGAAGCGATCCGTGCAACACATCATATCGGAGGAACATCGAAGACCTTCATCAATTTCCTGCCTTCGACGATTTACAACCCGGAGTATTGTCTTCGCCATACGTTTGAAATCGTCGAGCGTTATCAAGTCGATCCGAGCCGACTTGTCTTTGAAGTCGTCGAAACGGAAAAAATCGAAGACGTCAACCATCTGAAACACGTCTTTGAACAATATAAAAAACAGGGCATTCAAGTAGCACTCGACGACGTCGGTGCCGGTTTCTCGACGCTCGATATGCTGTCCCTGCTACAGCCCGACTACATCAAGATCGATCGTTCGTTCATCGACCATTGTGATACGAATCCAGAAAGTGAGGCCTTCCTACGAAAAGCCCGTCATTTGACACGGGAAATGGGCATTCAGATTCTAGCTGAAGGAATTGAACGACAAGAAGAACTTGACCTGTGCCGCGAGCTCGGCTTTGATCTTGGACAAGGCTATCTACTCGGTCGTCCGGCTCCTTACGCTCGTCTTGCAAAAGCACAATGACCAAAGGGGCTAGTCTCTACAAAGATAAGGGTGGCAGATCATCATTCTGCCACCCTTATCTCGTAAAAAAAAGAATGACGCGTCACACGCCACTCCTACAGGAAAAAGCGCATCGCGCTGTCAGAGACAAACAAGACCCGTTTTCCTGCTTCAATGAAGCAGGAAAACAGGCTTGTGTCTCACCTGAGGAAAGGGCGTGAAAAGACGCGTCATTCTTTTTTTGAGTCAGCCCCTATTTTTTATGAAGACGCCGGTACGCGTGTCTCGTTTCGAACGATTGCCTCTAGCAGACGTTCGGACGTAACGACCGGTCGCATCAATTGGCACAATTCCTCTTTTTCCGTCCGTACGGCAAGTGCTTCTGCGACAGCTGCTTGTAAACCGAAATCCGCAAGTGACGTCGGCTGTTCGTGTACGATGAGATAGTCACGGAGTTCCTTGTACGCCGCGTCATGTCCCAGCATCTTCTCCTGTATGAGAAGTCCATAACCGACCTTACTGCCGTGCAGAAACGCATGTGTTTCTGGATGAGGAGATAACGCATTATGAACAGCATGTCCGACGGCACCCCGGGTCGCTGCGTCACCAAAACCGCCAATGCTTCCCGCTAACGGAATGACGGTC
This sequence comes from Exiguobacterium sp. TDN 0502, assembly GCF_050846835.1. NCBI lineage: Bacteria > Bacillati > Bacillota > Bacilli > Caryophanales > Exiguobacterium > Exiguobacterium sp. TDN 0502. Next base: position 33,359 of record NZ_JBOZGJ010000008.1, read on the forward strand.
TCGACGAGATACTGGATATCAACTGGGTATGCCCGAAACCGCTCTTGTGTCACTGCCGTCGATAAGATCAGTTCCTTGCACCGTTCCGCTGTTCGGAGAGCTGTCTCGATGACCGGATCTTCTGCAGAAGATCCGCTCAAGACACGTGCTTCATACCACTTCGCTAACGTATCGACGAGCCCAGCTACGAAATAGTCATATGGACTTGCTGCGATGATCCGATGATCGAGTAAAAGCGCTTCAATCACGACGGGAAACGTATCAAATCGGATATACTGTCCCTCTTCGTTATACATGACACTAAGCGGAGTCCATGGGGCACAGTTCGAGACGATCGTCGGAATGACGATGATCGGGAGTTGTAATTGATACGCAACCTGTTTTGCCGTATCGATGACGCTCCCTCCTCCGAGTGCGAGAATCACATCGTGTGGAGCGCATGCCTGTTTGAAAACTTCCACTTGTTGATCCGTACAATGCCCTTCAAATAAAAGACGTGGTAATGCTGGTAAAGCAAAAGCGGCTGCTTCATAGGCTTGACGTCCATGAATCAGGACTGCTGAACGATTACCTATTACTTCTTTGAGTTGATCGAGCGCGTTTTCCTCATGTATGTATTGCAAGACAGCTTGTCGAATCACGGAATCGCCTCCTAATATTTGTTATCGCTCAGTATACGCAAAAGAACTCGCTTCGGCAATCATTCGATTTTTCAATTGATAGCGCGTACACTAGAACAGAGAAGAGTTCACTAAAAAAGGAGTCGATGAAACGATGCAACAGATTACGCTAAACAACGGAATCAGCATGCCCCAGCTCGGATATGGAGTCTTTAAAGTACCGGAAGAAGAAGTATACGAGGCGGTCCGTGAAGCACTCCGCGCCGGTTACCGTTCGATTGATACGGCAATGATTTACGAAAATGAAGAAGGCGTCGGTCGCGCCCTTCGTGACTCCGGCATTCCTCGGGAAGAGATTTTTCTGACGACGAAAGTCTGGAACTCCGATCAAGGCTATGAAGAGACCCTTGCCGCTTTTGGGACAAGTCTACAAAAGCTTGGTGTCGATTATGTTGATTTGTATCTGATTCATTGGCCGATGCCAAAGGAAGACCGTTATGTTGATACATGGCGCGCGCTTGAGCACCTTTATGCAGAAGGAAAAACACGCGCCATCGGTGTCTCGAATTTTCATATCCCTCATCTAGAACGCATTTTAGCGGAGGGATCGATTGTTCCTGCCGTCAATCAAATCGAACTCCATCCGTTTCTCAGCCAAGAAGCAATTCGAGACTTTTGCCGTGAGCACGATATCGTCGTCGAGGCATGGAGTCCGTTGATGAAAGGACGCGACGCGTTGACACATCCGGTCATCGTCGATATCGCCGATCGTCATCAGAAAACACCGGCTCAAGTCGTTCTCCGGTGGCATCTGCAACACGATATCGTCGCCATTCCAAAATCCGTCACGCCAAGCCGGATTCGTGAGAATCTGAACGTCTTCGACTTCACGTTGTCGGTACATGAGATGCAGGCAATCGATCAATTAAATGCAAATGTCCGCACAGGATCAAATCCGGACGAAAAGTAATCCGGGTGAAATCAAAAACAGGTCCGTTCCCTTAGAACATGTTCTAAAGGAACGGACCTGTTTCGTGTTTCCTGACCGCCGAACAGACGCGTTGATCTCGTCAGCGTTTTTTACTCATCGATCTAAATTGTTCCCGTGATCCTGTTTGGCCACATCATCTGTCTGATGTTTGGATTGGCGGTGTTCTTCCCCGTCCTGTCCTTCATGCTCCTTGGCTTGACGTTCGACTTCAGGACGACGGAAATCATCATCCCGACGCATCGCGATGTTCGGTTCCCGGTCACCATCCAGCTTCTTCGAATGATCTACCGCTTCTTCATCCTGCGGCATTTTGTCGGTACCGGCACGATGTAAGTCCACCTTCGCATGCTCTTCCTTCGAATCTTGATCAACATCAAGCGGGTTCCCGCTCCCGAGTTGTGCGTTTGAGTTCGCATCCGATGACGTATGCGTTTCCTCTCCACTGCCATAGCGGACTTTTACATCGGGATGAGTGTTGTCTGTATTTAAGTGCGGATCGAACTGGATGTCCTGGACTTCGAGAAGAAGTACGAATCCACCGCCTTCGACTTCTGTTTTCCGCTGTTCCACCTCATCATCCGGCAGATCGAGGGAACTGAACAAATCATCGACTTCCTGATCCCGTCCCTTATTCCCGCGGATCCGGTCGATCCAGGATGGTTTCGTCGCCGTGACTTCCGCGTCCATTTGACTGCGGACAAGTTCAATATCGGACTTTTCCTTGACGATGACGTAAAAGTCTTCTTCCCGGTGCCCCTGGATGTGCAATTCGTCCATTTTTGAGATCAACTCTTCTTCTGAATAGAATGTTCCGATATATTGTTTCGTTTTCATGGATGCTCTCCCCTTATCGACACGATTTGTCATGCGTGACTTCTATAAGGAGTATTTCCTTTTTTGCATTAAAATATGCCAAAAAACACACGTTCTCTTAAAACGTCATTTGTTTGACATGAAAACGATCATTCACCGACGATTTTCAAGCCGATCGTTGCACTTAGGACGAGACCGATACAGACGATTCGCTTCCAGTCCTTCGCTTCGTTATAGAAGATCATACTGAGGATCGTACCGCCTGCTGCTCCAATCCCTGTCCAGACGGCGTATGCCGTACCCATCGGCAACTCATTCATCGCTAGCGTTAAGAAGAGAAAACTGAGCCCGAATCCTGTTCCCATCAAAATCAGGTTCTTGACGTTCTTATTTTGATTGAACGTATTGATCAACACGACACCAAACATCTCAAAAATTCCGGCAATGATTAAATAGACCCAACTCATGCTGACTTCTCCTCTCCGCTGACTAATTTCAGACCGATCACACCAATGAGCAAGACGGCAATCAATACTAGTTTCGTTACGGAAGCCGTTTGTCCGAACAAAACGATATCCGTCACGACCGTACCTGCTGTTCCTAGACCGACGAAGACAGCATAGACCGTTCCGACCGGTAAATGATTACTCGCTTTGATCAGTACGGTAAAGCTGACGATGATACAGAAGACGGTCGCCCCCCATTCCAGTGGTGTTGTCGCATGCTTCAATCCGATGACCCAACCGACCTCAAAACACGCCGCGACGACGATCCCGATCCAATATTTTGCCATAGTAGTTGCCTCCTGATAGATGATTTCAAATGAAAAAGCCCGGGAGTAAGCGAGACGATTCGCTTTACTCCCGGGCTTTTATCCCTCCGTTGCATGGACAAGCATCCATGTTCCTCCCTTGGTCCAGCCGTACGGAACCCTAGAGGATACTCCCTATTCCATTCGATACGTCCACCCTAGCACGCCCTTTTTCCCATGTCAAACAGGAATCCGTCACTGATTTGTCTAATAGAATCAAAGTGACTTCATCTGAAAGAGGAGGATGCTGCATGCGTTATAAAATCAATGATCAGCTTCGGATTCGCCGTTTTACACCAGAAGATTTAGAAGCCGTTCACGCTTATGCGTCACAACCGATCGTCAGTCAATTCCAGTCGTGGGGACCGAATTCGGAGACGGATACGAAACAATTCCTACACGATGCACTCGACAGTGAACTCGAGACGCCACGACGCCGTTACGTCTTTGCCGTGACGTTCCCAAGTGACGTCGTCATCGGTGCTGGCGAACTTGTCATCACTGACGTTGAACATAAAATCGCTGAAATCGGATACGTGCTTTCACCAGATGAGTGGGGTAATGGCTATGCCACTTCCATCGCCTCGTTCCTTCTCCAATTCGGTTTTGAGAAACTAAAATTACACCGGATCACGGCGACATGTGATCCGCGTAACGTCGCTTCAGAACGTGTCTTGCAAAAAGTCGGCATGACGAAGGAAGGGCAGCTTCGCGAGACGGTCTATCTCGAAGACCACTGGCGCGATTCTTTGATTTACGGCATGCTCGACTGGGAATGGCAAGTGGATCACGAGGACGATGACTAAAACATGACTTGAAACGGTATGCTTCGGCATACCGTTTTTTCATGATCAATCTCCTATTTTTTTGATTTTTATCAATTTTTAAACAAGCACATGCTACACTATTCATAATGACAATTTTTAAGAATTGGAGTGAACCTTTCATGAAAAAGTGGACAGCCTCTGTTGCTGGACTGACAGCCGCATTGATGCTCAGTTCTGCATTTCCTGCCCCAACCTTTGCTGAATCACCACCTGCTCAATCGACGACTGAAACACGATCGGTCACAGAAACGACCGGAATTGCTTACTTGAAAGAGGATGCTACGTTGCTACAAACAGCTGACCCTGCAGCTGTCCTTCAACAATTACCCGCAGGGATGACACTGAAGACGCTCGGTACGGACGGTGAGTTTACCCGTATCAGTTGGCAAGAAGGCACCGCGTATATCGCAACCAATGCGTTGACGCAAACGGTACCTGTTCTTCCAAAACAAACAACGTTGACGTCAAAAAGTACACTCTCCTTAGTTGCTTCACCTTTTGACTCCACTGTCGTGACGACACTTCCTGCCTATCAACGCATTGATACATACGGTACTTTCGACACATTCACACGTCTAAAATGGGAAGAGCAGTACGTCTACGTACCAACTACACAACTCGAGCAACTTCCGAAATTAGTTGGAACGCGTTATGCCAAACGAGCAACTTCCCTTTTCGTTGAACCGAAGACGACGAGTGCGAAGACAGCCGTCACTCAAAACCAAGCATTCGAAACGTTCGATACGACGGGTAGCTTTACGCGCGTCGCAACAAAAACAGGCTATGCTTTCGTATTGACTGCTGAATTAGCAGACACACCAGTCGTACATCATCCAGAAACCGGACTGCGTTACGTCCAACAACAGACGACCGCTTATGCTACAGCCGCTATAGAGGGAAATGCCGTGCAATCCCTTTCTCTGAACACGTCCCTTCAGACGTATGGGACAGACGGTAAGTTTACACGCATTCGTCTCAAGGATGACTATGCTTACGTGCTGACGACACACCTTGGAACGTTGCCGTACTATTCAAAAACCGGACGATTATACGTTCAGCGCCCTACACCGATCTATAGTGAGGCGAAGTCGTCCAGTTCAGTCCTGAAGCAACATCAAACCAACACCCTACTGACCGTCTACGGCACGAGCGGCGCCTATAGCCGGATCATCTTCCGCGGCGTCCACGCTTACGTCAAGACGACCGATCTCGGAACATTAAAGCAGTATCCGAAAACAGCGCGTCTGTACGTCCAGCGCCCAACACTAATCTATACTCATGCGAAGTCTACAAGCTCGATCCTGAAACAGCATCAAACGAACACCCTACTGACCATATACGGTACGAGCGGCGCCTATAGCCGAATCATCTTCCGTGGCGTCCATGCTTACGTCAAGACAACCGATCTCGGTAGTGGCAAGGTCTATGCCGCCACCGGAACCCGGTACGCCAAATGTAACTTATCCGTCTATACGTCGGCTTCGACGAAGAGCAAAATTGTTTATTCCGTCAAGCGGGCTGATAAACTGGCGATTTATGGAACAAGTGGCAGTTACACGCGATTAAAAAAGGGATCCGTCTACGGTTACGTCAAGACGACGGATCTCGTCACGAAAAAACCGGATTTGTATGACGTCACTGGACAACGTTACGTGACGGAGGATGATGTCGTCATCCGGTCTCAAGCGAAGCTATCAGGTAAGAAAATCGGAACGTTGAAAAAAGGCGCTTCGATCACCATTTATGGTAAAAGCGGTTACTATACACGCGTCAAATATAAGAACACGTTCGGTTTCGTCGATTCAAGCCGCATCGGACTGAACAAACCGACGGCAAAAGCAAAAAAAGGCACGACGTTCTATGTCCACTTGGACCAGACGCCACTCTTCTCTGCCGACGTTGCTTACAGTCGACCGGACGCTTATTTGAAGAAAGGAACGAAACTGATCGGTCTGAAGTCGATTGATGATGATTTTTGGCAAGTTCGTCTAGTGAACGGACAAACGGGTTACGTCCTCAATCCTTATATCAGCACGAGTAAACCCGATATGAGCCTGACACAAAAAGCAATCGACCGTACGAAAATCTATACGGTCAAACAGACGACGTCGTTCTTTGCGAGTCCGACAAGTCCGAAAGGCAGCGGACTCGTTGAACAAGGTAAACGGGTTTATCCGCGTCACCGGGTCGGAAACTTCTATGTCATCCAGTCCGGCTGGACACCTGTTTATCTTCCTGTATCCGCTGTGACGATCACGTCCGATAAACGGGTCGTCAAAAAGAACAATACGCGTGGTGAAAAGCTGATTCAGGCAGCCGTTCAACATATCGGCACACCATACACATGGGGTTCACAAGATGCCGTGAACGGTGGGTTTGACTGTTCCGGTTTGATTCACTACGCGACGAACAAGGCTGGAAAATACGGTGGTCGGACGAACGTTCGTGGCTACTGGTACGGTGCTTTCTTTACGAATCGCCGGACGAGCATCACAAGCGGTAAACGCTCGGACATCGTCTTCTTCCAGAACACCTATACGGATGGTCCATCGCATATCGGAATCATGCTCGATAGCGAACACTTCATCCATGCGGGCGGTTCACAGCTTCAAATCAACTCGATTTATGAACCGCGTTGGCAAGAGCATTTCCTCGGATTTAAATCAATGTAAGACAAAAAAAAGACGAAGCCGTCGAATTCGATGGCTTCGTCTCTTCTTATCGCAACACGTCAGAATGTCATCTCGACGTATTTCGTTACTTGTCGATCCATCAAGTATAACTCGATCTGTTCACGGTATGCTTTATAGTGATCGGATGCGATATGCGCTTCAAGCGCCTCTTCGTCCCGATACACTTCATACAGCATGAATTGATGCTCATCCTCGATTGATTGATGTAAGGAATAACGTAAGCAGCCTTCTTCTTTTTGTGAGGCGTGATAGACCGTTTGTAGAATCGGGAAGACTTGATCCGCAAGTCCTGCTTTGATTGTAAGTACAGCGTTGACAACGATTTCTCCCATGTTTCATTATCCCCTTTCGTGATTACCTGTATCTGTACCCATTTTCACGAAAAAACACACGTCAAAGGAGCTTGAAGATGCAAACTCAACTTTTTGAAGCACTTGAACAATTCGAACCGACGATGATTGCGTTACGTCGTGATTTCCATCGACATCCGGAACTCTCCTTCCAAGAAGTCCGCACACCAGAACGAATTGCAAACTTTTATGCGGAGCAGGGCATCCCTTATCAAACTGCCGTCGGAGGTCGTGGTGTCGTCGCGACGATCGAAGGCAAACAGCCTGGTCCGACGATTGCGGTCCGTGCGGATTTCGATGCCTTACCACTTCAGGAGGAGACGACGCTTGCCTTCCGATCGATCCATCCCGGTGTCATGCATGCCTGCGGACACGATGGACATACGGCGATGGTGATGGCACTCGCTGCTACACTCTATCCGTTACGCGATCAATTGCAAGGAACGATTCGAATCATCCATCAGCATGGAGAAGAGGTCTTTCCTGGCGGAGCGATCCAAATGATCGAAGCCGGCGTTCTCGAAGACGTCGATGCGATTTTTGCGACACATCTCGAAAATGATTTACCAGTTGGTACGATCGGGTTTCGGGAAGGACATACGTTATGTGCGATCGACGAATTCGAAATCATCGTCCATGGTCAAGGCGGACATGCGCAAGCACCGCACAAGACAAAAGATGCGCTCGTCGCTGGAGCGCAGCTCGTCTGTAACTTACAACATCTCGTCAGTCGACGGGTCGACCCATTTGAGCCGGCAGTTCTCGCAATCGGATCCTTCCATGCGGGAACGGCGCCGAACATCGTCACAGGTGAAGCACGCATCGTCGGCGAAATTAGGACGTTCAATGAGACCCTTCGCCATCAGCTCCGGCAAGAAGTCGACCTTGTCGCTAAAACGACGTGTGCCGGCATCGGTGCCACCTATTCAATCGACTTTACGACGGGTTATCCGGCACTCTGGAATCATCCGGACGAGACAAAACTCGTTCAGGAAGCCGCTGCTTTCTTACCGGAAGCATCCGTTCGGGCACTCACACCGATGATGGCGGCGGACGACTTCGCACATTATTTAACGCATGTCCCGGGGAGTTATTTCTTCACCGGCTCCGGATATACGGACGGTCGCGTCAACTATCCGCAGCACCACCCGCAGTATGAGATCAACGAACAGGCGCTATTGATTGGTGCGAAGACACTTGGAGCGACCGTTTTACGTGCCTTAAAACCTAAGGATTGACTTTATTTCTTTGTGAATGGTATCATCACAACAATGATAACGAATGACATCAACTTCATATACCCTTATCAAGAGTGGACCGAGAGATCTGGATCGATGACGTCCCAGCAACCTGCGCATAGCAAGGTGCTACGACCAGCAAAGCGAAAGCTTTGGTTGATAAAAAGCGGCGACTCCTTTTGCAACCAAGCGAAGGAGTCGTTTTCGTTTTCTCGCTGTCAGACATACAATGGGGATTTCCCACGGAGAGGAAGAGACAGATGGAAAAAGCAACATTTGCAGGTGGATGTTTTTGGTGCATGGTGACACCGTTTGAAGAATTACCAGGAATCGAGGGAATCGTATCAGGTTACATGGGCGGACACGTCGACAATCCGACATACGAGCAAGTCAAAACAGGAACGACAGGACATCTCGAAGTCGTCCAAATCACGTTTGATCCGAGCCTGTTCTCGTACGAGCGTCTGCTCGAACTCTACTGGCCACAAACGGATCCAACGGATGCAGAAGGTCAATTCCAAGATCGTGGCACGCAGTATGCACCAGCAATCTTCTATCATACGGATGCGCAGCATGAAGCAGCGATTGCTTCTCGTGATGCCCTCGCTGCAAGCAATCGTTTTAAACAACCGATCGTGACGCGAATCGATGCCGCTTCTGAATTTTATCCGGCGGAAGAGTACCATCAAGACTTCCATAAGAAAAATCCAGAACACTATAAAAAAGATCGTGCTGCTTCTGGGCGCGATGCTTTCATCGAGCAGGAATGGAAAGATACAGCGACGGTCTAATCGCCTCAAACCACATACAGTAGCTGAGACTGATTTCATACATCTCGTTCTTCCCCTACTTTGCAGTAGAAAGTGGAGGATGATCGAGATGTCACTGGAGTCAGTTTTTTGTATGTAAACCAACAGCTTTCTCCTTTTGCTATTACCCTTGCATAAATTTGTGATCGTTTACAAATGAAGTCTTTTGTTTTAGAGTTAACAAAAATTAACCGGTTAAAAAGGAGATCATTGCATGGAACAAAAAGCGATTCACATATTAGAGAGCTATGAACAATTAAAAGTGATCAGTGATCCGTTACGAACAAAAATCCTGATGTTTCTCGTCGAAAAACCACATACGGTACATCAGTTAGCCCACTTGCTGACGTTATCTCGCGCAAAAATCCTCTATCATGTACGGGAACTTGAAAAGCATCACTTGATTCGCCTCGTCCGGACGGAAGAACAAGGCGGCAATCTATTGAAATATTATCAAGCGATCGCCCGAGGATACATTCCTGCCGATCATCTTCTAAACTTCGTTGAAACGAAAGAGGCGACCCGACAATCGTATCTCGAGGTACTAGATCGGGCAAAGACACGCGTCCTTACGGCTCCGACAGCTGCTTTTGCTCCCGTGTCTTCGAACGTTGAGGACTGGATGAGCTTATCGATCCAAAAGGAACTAACGATGTCTGAAGCCGACTTTCAACGCTTTACTACAAAATATCGTGCTTTACTAGACGAGTTCACGAAATCTCCTCCATTTGATGAAGAAGATAAAAAACACTTCTATATCATGACGACTGCCTTTTCGATCGATGAACCACTGTTTGAGAACGACGACGTCTAAACCGGAGGTGCTCCATGCTACCTGTTGAAATGAATGCGCAACAATCGCTGTTTAAAAATCGATCTTTTTTATTTTTATGGGGATCCGGTATGTGCTCCGCCCTCTCCCTATCAACCTATCTGTTTGTTGAGCAATGGTATGTCATCCATACGCTAAACCAAGCACGCTATCTCGGATTCGTCCTCATGGCAACCCTATTACCTCGTATTTTTCTCATGTTGTTCGGTGGCGTCTTATCCGATCGCTACAAACGATCGACGATCATGCGCATCTCAAGCGCTTTTCGGATCAGCTTCATTCTCTGTCTTCTCGCATTACTTTATATCGATCAGCTTACGTTGCTGACGATCTTAGGATTTGCCTTTTTATTCGGCAGTGTGGATGCGTTCTTTTCGCCGGCGAATGCTTCCTTACTGCCTACACTTATTCAGAAAGAACAACTCACTAAAGCCAACTCATTGATTCAGACCTCTAATCAAATCGCCCTCTTTTCAGGTCCGATTCTCGGCGGCGTCATTCTTAGCTATTCTTCTTACTCGTACGTCTTTCTCGTTATTTTCGGAACACTCTGTCTGACGCTCCTCTTCACGTATGGCATTCGCGAATCTAAGATCAAACGACCACGTCAGCATTCAGCTCTACTTGAACTGAAAGAGGGACTTCATTATGTTTATCACTTTCAACAACTCAAACAGACCCTTTTTCTCGTCATCTGTGTCAATTTCTTCTTCTTCGGACCACTCCTGTTAGGAATACCGCTACTCGTTCATGATGTGCTTCGAGGCGATGCGATGGATTTGAGTTACATGCAAGGGGCTTATCAAATGGGAATGCTCGGAGGGTCGATCTGGAGTGGTTTTGCGCAGACGAAAGCAAATGGGCTTACCTCATCGATCCGATTGATTAGCTCCTTAGGTCTGCTCCTTTGTCTGCTTAGTCAAACCCAGCAGATTTTGCTTTATCTGATCATCCTGTTATCACTTGGTGTCCTTTCTTCCTTCTTCAATATTCGCTTCATTACGTTCATCCAGTCTCAATGTGCGGAACAGGCGATGGGACGTGTCATGAGTGTCGTGAATGCCGCGTCAAACGGTCTCGTTCCATTATCCTACGCACTTCTTTCGTTTCTACTGTCGTTTCACGTTTCGATCACGACAATCATGTTGTACTGCGGTCTTCTCATTATTGTTCTCTCGCTTTACTTCGGAAGACGAATGGTTCATCTATTCGATTGAGATCAAGTCACAACACATAAAAACATGCGAATCTCCCGATCGAATTAGCGGGAAACGCGCATGTTTTATTTAGTCAATCTAGAACGTGAGTGTTCATCCTCGACTCCTGCAGGGAAAGAAAGCGCGAGTCGCGCTTTCGTCAGGGTCAGGTAAGACCCGGCAAATCGCATGGAATGCGGGATGACGCGGCTTACCTCCCTCCTGCGGAAAGCGAGGATGACAGAAACGTTCGTCAGTCGATCGAACTAGTATCAGATTTTTTAAGAGACTTGCTTCGGTATAACCTTCGCCTTCTCTTCCGGCGCCACGACTTGATATCGTTTCAAGACGAAGATCCCGCATACCATGACGGCGAGACCGACAAGCTGACCGAACGATAAATCAATTTGCGGTAAACCAAACCAGCCGAACGTATCGACAGCGAGAGCAAAGCTTAGCTGCGAAATCAGAACGACAGAGATCGCGACGGACGGACCAAGCAGCTGGATCCCGCGCATGACACAAAAAACGACGCCGACACCGACAAGCCCACCGAACCAATAGAGCGGTGATACGTTTTGGATCTGTCCGATCGTTCCGCCACGAAACAGAACATACGTGACACTTGCTCCGACGAACCCGACGAAGAAGACGAGCGTCGTCGTCGCCCAAGCACCGAACGCGTCACTCATCCGAGCATTCAATACCGTCTGTAAACTGATCAACATCCCTGCCAACACGGCACACACGATGCCTATTACCATGTTCGTTCCTCCTTACTCATAGCTGTTGCCGTTCGCCTTCTCGCGAATCCGCTCCAGATCAACGATGATGATTTTCCCGCGTCGTCGAACGAGAATCTCTTCTTCACACAATTTCGTGATGATCCGGTTGAGATGGCGATAACTTGTTCCAAGCCAGTCAGCGACGTCATGCAGGTTCGACGTCCGCATCTCCTGATAAAATAAACTGTCACTGGCTTCAGATGCAATCGATAACAAATACCCTGCAAATCGCTCTTCGACGGTATACAACACATGATGCGACGCTGATTTCGAGTCGGCATACCACTTCGCTGTGATCGTCCGTAATAGAAATTGCAGAAAGACGTTCGTCGTATTGTGTTCGCGTAAAATCGCATACGGTACGCTCAACACTTCGACATCGGTCACCGCTTCGACCGTATTCAACACTTCCCGTTCGTTGATGAACTCAGCGTCACCAATCACTGTCAGTGGTGTCTTGAATCGTAGAATCCGTTGCTTTCCTTCTGACGAGGCAGCAGATATCTTGACCTTGCCTGCGACGATGAAGTACATCCGATCAATCGCTGCCCCTGTCGTGCAGAGGAGTTCCCCTTTTTGGAAGCTTTCTTGACGCAACCAAGCGCGCGTCTCTTCCGTCAAAATCGTATCCAGTCCATACTGTTGAATGACGGTTTTCATGTTCATTCCCCCCTTTAGGCGAGTGAGAAAATCGCAACTCCTGCAAGCATGAGACCCACACCAACCCACTGACCACGATTTCCTTGTTTTTTTAAGACACCGAACCATCCCTTTAAATCAATCACAAACGCACATAAAATCTGTGCGACGAGTAATAAACACATCGCCCATGTCATCCCGAGTGTTTGGATTGCTGTCAGTTCCGTTACGACGACTAGCACGCCAATCAAACCACCGCTTGCATAAATCCACGGTAACTGGCGGAAGCCACCGATTTTCCGGTCTCGTACGAAACTGTAAATGACTAAACACCCCATCAAACCCACAAAGTGGACGATCAATACAGACAACCACGGTCCGACGCCTGTCGCAAGGCGCGCATTGAATATGCCTTGCAGGGCGATGAACAGACCGCTCATCAAAGCAAACACGACTCCTTGCACGTCATCTCCCCCTTTAATCTCTACACTAGAGTAGACCTTACTCGTGCCCTACTTGAAAAGGACAAATGTCCCATTTTCAAAAAAACATGAAAAAACCCGCTGTCCACAAGTGGAATCACGGGTCCCTCACTATATGCTCATGTCGTAAAACGAGTCGTCGTTTGCTTCAGCTGTTCCTCTGCTTCCGTCATCATGCGCGTAAACAACTCCGTAATAGTCGGCACGTCATGAATCAATCCCGCAACCAGTCCAGCGTTGACATACCCTTTCTCCTCATCGCCCTCAAGAGCGCCTCTGATATGATACGACTCATTCGTCTGATCAAGAAAATCAGCAGGTGTCTCTGCTGTGAGTCGTTCGACGTATGGACCATCAAGGACACGTCGGACAAATCCGACGGAACGTCCGATGATGCGTGTATCGGTATCGGTCGCATCCATTAAGTGGGCTTTATATGATGGATGAACCTTCGCCTCTTCCGTCGCGATCAACCGTGTTCCAAGCTGAACGCCAGCTGCACCAAGCAACAGAACAGCTGCCAGTCCGCGTCCGTCACCAATCCCACCTGCTGCAAGGACCGGAATGTTGACCCGATCGACAAGTTGTGGAATCAAAGTCAGCGTCGTCAACTCAAGCGGTGAATTGATGCCTGCCGCTTCAACTCCTTCCGCTACGAGTACATTGGCCCCTGCCTGTTCTGCCTTTAACGCCTGTTTGACTGAAGCGACGACGGCGATCGTTTTGATGCCGGCAGCTTGAAGTCGCTCTATGTACGGCGCCGGGTTTCCTGCCGACAAGGAGACGACCGGGATCTTTTCTGCAATCGCGAGATCAATTAGTGCTTCCGTATAAGGAGACACCCGAATCGCGATGTTCAAGGCAAATGGTTGATCCGTCAGCATTCGTGTCTCGTGAATCCGCGACGCCACTTCATCGACCGACAATGTTCCGCACCCGAGCGTTCCGAGTCCTCCGGCATTCGACACTGCTGCCGTGAGTGCTGCATGACTAATGTTACCCATCCCTCCTTGGATCAAGGGATAGCGAATGTTGAAGAGCTCACAAATCGGAAACATGTCTTTCCTCCGTTCTCGACTCCCACCACATGATATACTGGTAGGGAATGAATAGTAGTTCATCATATTATAGAAACGAGGTCATTCTGTTATGAAGATTCCGTATCAATCGATTCATCCGAACGTCGCCTCCGATGTCTTCATCGCTCCTGGCGCTTATCTGATTGGAGACGTCACGATCGGTTCCGAGTCTACCGTCTGGTTCAACGCTGTCTTACGCGGTGACGAAGGACCGATTACGATCGGGAAACGCTGCAGTATCCAGGACAACGCGACGATCCATCTCTATGAAGGGGCACCCGTCGTCATTGAAGATGAAGTGACGGTCGGACATAACGCCATCTTACACGGTTGCAAAATCGGACGTCGTTCGATCGTCGGAATGGGTGCGACCGTTCTTGATCACGCAGACATCGGTGAAGAATGCATCATCGGGGCGAATACGTTGATTCCATCAGGAAAAGTTTTCCCACCCCGTTCGCTGATCATCGGCTCACCCGGTAAAGTCGTGCGTGAACTGACGGAAGCGGATCTCGCGATGATTCAGGAGTCGATTGATTCTTACGTCGATAAAGGATATGCCTTCCGGAACATTCTCGCAGGATCAGCTGAACAGAACACATCTGAATGACACGAATGCGGGGCGGATCAACTGATCCGTCCCGCTCTTTTGATTCGAATAAATGCTCATCGCTCCGCAAACAGCGGATGTTCCGCTGCGTCGTACGAGGCACTACGTTGAGATACATCATGCGTCTCTTCAAAGATCGATTCGAAGAATCGACTCGCTGGTTGTGCGAGCAATCGGTAATATTGTTCGAACAAGAGCGCCGCATGGTGCCCGCTCCAAGCGTCCGGTAACAGTTCTTGCGGTAATCCGGGATCCGTGAACAAAAACTTCCGGTATTCATGTACAAGCATCGTTCGTTCGACGAAACACTGTTCATCCGTCATTTCTCCGAGTTGGAGCTGACTCTGATGGACGATGTATTGCCGGCTGTAATCCGTAATGAACGTCTCGTAACGCTCCTGCAATTCCTCCAGCGGGAACGCACGCTCGACAAGGGATTGATCCTGCTTCGGACCGTGGTATTCACCAACGAAAAAATCGACATACTCTTCGATCTCGTACGCTTCGATCAATCGTTCCGCCTCTTTTTCAAGTGGGTTCGGTGAAATCCAAACCCCGTTCGATAAGTTGCCAAACCCACTCCACGTCAGTTCTTTGCGGAGCTCATCACGAATCTGGCGTTTATCCTCCGGAATCGTGTACATCAGCGTCCGCCACTTCCCGTCCCAGTCGTGCGGTGTTGATCTGTAGATCCGGCGTGCAGCCTCCTCCATCCGTTCCACCCCACGTGGTGTTAATGAATAGAAGCTTTTATTTCCTTGTTTCTCGGAGACGAGCCAGCCTTGTTTAACCATTCGGGACACCGCGACCCGAACGGCTTGTTCGTTATGTCCGAACTCTTTGACGAGTCGAATTAAACTCCCGACCCAGATTTGATTGCCGTAATGGCGGATATAATCACCGTAAATCGTAAAGATCATCGATTGGGTGTTCGCACTCATGGTATTCACTCTCTCTTCAGTCGTTCATAGTGTGTATCGTTAGTATACGGGTTATTTCAAACGTCGACCATCCTCATCTTCCTTCAAAGCGTGGTGGTCGTTTTTCAGCGAAGGCTTGTAGCGCTTCCTGACGATCGGCCGTCGGAATGACGACTTCATAGGCTTCCGTTTCGAGCTGTAGTCCTTCTTCGAGTGAGACATCCCGCCCTTGATCAATCGCTCGCTTCGCTTGGCGCAAGGCGATTGGTCCGTTCTGTAACATCTGATTAGCAAACTCAAGACACGTCGTCATCAACGCTTCCCGGGCGACGACGGCTGTCGCGAGTCCGTACCGTTCTGCTGTCATCGCATCGATTTTTTTCGCTGTGAAGATCAATTCCTTTGCCCGTGTCTCTCCAATCAGTCGCGGCAAGCGCTGTGTTCCACCAGCTCCCGGAATGATCCCGAAGCTGGTCTCCGTCAAGCCGACGAGTGCATCCTCGACGAGAAACCGGAAATCACAGGCAAGGATCCACTCGAACCCACCGCCGAGCGCGTGACCGTTGACGGCTGCGATCGTTGGTTGCGGCAATTGTGCGATCGACGTGAAGACGTTGCGGATCGCAAGGACATTGCGCCGGACTTCTTCTTCGTTTAAATGCACGCGTTCTTTTAAATCGGCACCGGCACTGAATGCTTTCCCCGTTCCCGTAAACAGGACGACCCGCGCTTCCGGGTCGACCGATAACGCATCGACCTGTTCCTGCAAGGCGACAAGCGTCGGATAATCGAGACAGTTCAAACGTTCCGGACGATCAATCCGGACGATTGCGATATAGCCCTCTCGTTCGAAGTGAATCATACGAGTCCCTCCCGATCGACGATGAGGGCAATCCCTTGTCCGACTCCAACACACATCGTCGCGAGACCATACGTCCGGTTCGTCCGGCGCATCTCATGCAATAATGTCGTCAAAATCCGAGCTCCACTCGCACCGAGTGGATGACCGAAAGCGATCGCACCACCGTTGACGTTGACCTTTTCGCTCGGTAAACCAAGTGCTTCGATACAGGCAAGACTTTGAGCCGCAAACGCTTCGTTCAACTCGATTTGATCGAGCTGTTCGACCGTCAACCCTGCTCGCTGGAGAACTTTTTCCGTCGCGTCAATCGGTCCGATGCCCATGATGGCAGGTTCGACCCCGGCCGTCGCACTCGCCCGGTAATACCCGAGTGGCGTCAAACCGAGTTCGTTCGCCTTTTCTTCACTCATCAATAACAGTGCCGAAGCACCGTCGTTGACGCCAGATGCATTCCCCGCCGTCACGGTACCGTTTGGGAATAACGGACGAAGTGTCGCCAGTTTCTCACGTGTCGTCTCGGGACGGGGATGTTCATCACGATCGAAGACGCTGACGTTGCCTTTCCGGTCCGTCTGCGTGACCGCAACCAGTTCGTCCGTGAAGCGCTCTGTCTCGATCGCTCGTTTCGCGCGTTGTTGACTTTCGAACGCAAAGTCGTCCTGCGCTTCGCGTGAGATCCCGTACTGACGGGCGACGTTCTCGGCTGTCTCCGGCATCGAATCCGTTCCGTATTGATCTGCTAAACGATCATTGACGAAGCGCCAACCGATCGTCGTATCGTACATCGTCTGATTGCCACGTGGGTTGGCCTGATCCGGCTTCGCGAGAACGAACGGTGCACGCGTCATACTTTCCGTCCCACCAGCGATATAGATATCGCCTTCACCTAAGGCAATCCCCCGTGCCGCCGCGATGACAGCGTCGAGCCCTGACCCACATAAGCGATTGATCGTCGTACCGGCGACTTCGACCGGTAGACCAGCTAGTAGTCCGGACATCCGGGCGACGTTGCGATTGTCTTCTCCCGCCTGATTCGCATTGCCGAAAATGACTTCCTCAATCGTCTTCGGATCGACTTGTGGATTACGCTCGAGCAACGCTTCGATGACGCGTGCTCCTAAATCATCCGGACGAACCTGACGCAAGGCGCCGTTATAGCGACCGATCGGTGTCCGAACGGCATCGATGATAGCGACACGTTTCATGATGTCACCTCGCGATTCGTATAGTCATAGACGCCACGACCGGTTTTACGACCGAGTCGACCCGCTTTGACATACTGTTCGAGCAGTGGTGCCGGACGGTATTTTTCGCCGAGCTTCTCATGGAGATACTTTAAGTTATGGAGCCGAGTATCGAGTCCGACCAAGTCGCCGAGTTCGAATGGTCCCATCGGATAGTTTAAGCCGAGTTTGATCGCTTTATCGATCTCTTCCGGTGTCCCGAGTCCTTCTTGTAACATGTAGAACGCTTCGTTTCCGACGAGCGCACTGATCCGTGAAGTTACGAACCCAGGAAACTCACGGATGACGACCGTTTCCTTCTGCATCTGACGCGCTACCTGTTCAAGAGCTGCGACCGTCTCATCCGATGTCTCAAGACCTCGAACGAGCTCGATCAGTGGCATCAGATGGACCGGATTGAAGAAATGCATCGCCATGACCCGGTCCGCCCGGTTCGTAAAGGAGGCGATTTCCGTTGGACTCATCGTCGACGTGTTCGTCGCAAAATAACAGTCCGGACGCGCATGTGCTTCTAGCGTTTCAAAGACTTGCTGTTTGATGCTCAGTTGTTCCGGTACTGCTTCAATGACGAGATCTGCTTGTTGTGCCGCCTCGGCTAGATCGGTCGACAGACGCAGCCGATCGAACAATCCCTCGACCTCACTAGCGGACATCTTCCCTCGCGTGATGCCTTTCTCTGCGATGCGTTCGAGTTCTCGATAGGCACTTTCAACATATTCTTCTTTAATATCAACGAGTGTCACTTGAAATCCGCGGTGTGCGGCAACATAAGCAATACCACGTCCCATGACGCCGGACCCGACGACGACGATTTGTTCTACCATCTGAATTCCCCCTTATCCCCTGTGCTGTTAAAAAAGGCTGGACTTCCCGACGGAACTCCAGCCTTCCCTCTTGCTTATAGTCCGAACGGATTGAGTGGACGACTGCCGTAATACGACAAGATACTTTTTGTTTCCGTGTACAGATCAAGCGTCTCGATACAGAGTTCTCGACCGAAGCCTGATTGTTTATAGCCACCAAACGGTGTACCCGGGAAGGCAGAGAACGGACAGTTGACCATGACGATGCCGGCTTTGATTTGATTGGCGACACGTGTCGCTTTCGCGCCATCTTTCGTCCAAACGGCTGATCCGAGTCCAAACGATGTATCGTTTGCTAAACGAATCGCTTCTTTTTCATCTTTGAACGGCATGACGACGACGACCGGTCCGAAGATTTCTTCATTGACCGCTTTCATTTCATGCGTGACGTCCGTAATGATCGTCGGTGCGTACCAGAAGCCTTTTTCGTATCCTTCTGGTGCTGAAGCATGACCACCTGTGACGATTGTTGCCCCGTCCGCTTTCGCTGACTGGACGTATCCATCGATGACATCGACTTGTTGTTGGTCGATGATCGCTCCAACGTGTGTTCCTTTATCGAATGGGTTACCGAGAACGAGTTGTTTTGTCTTCGCGACGAACTGTTCCATGAATGCTTCGTAGATCTCCTCGTGGACATACAGGCGCGAGCGCGCTTCACACGATTGACCGCTGTTATAGAAGATCCCAAACAACGAACCATCAACGGCTGCTGTCACGTCCGCATCTTCAAAGACGATGTTCGGTGATTTCCCACCGAGTTCGAGTGTGACCCGTTTTAGCGTCTCAGACGCACGTCCCATGATGTCTTTACCGACTGGCGTCGAACCCGTGAAGGCGACTTTATCGACGTGAGGATGCTCGACAAGATGGTTGCCGATTTCGCGTCCAGATCCCGGGATGACGTTGACGACACCTGCCGGCACACCAGCTTCTAGACAAATCTCACCGAGAATGATGGCTGTCAATGGAGTCAATGTCGCTGGTTTGACGACGACCGAACAACCGACTGCGATCGCTGGTGCAACTTTCCAAGCTGCCATCATCAACGGATAGTTCCACGGAATGATTTGCGCACAGACACCGACTGCTTCTTTTTCTGTGTAGTTATGAAATTGTCCCGGCACGTTATTGACGACACCACGATGACCGACGATCGCACCTGCGTAGAACTCGAAGTCTTCGATCGCTTGCGTGACTTGTCCTTGTGCCGCAGCCAGTGATTTCCCTGTATCGAGAATCTCCAGCTCGACGATTTCGTTGAAGCGGGAGCGCATGATGCTCGCAATCTTATTTAAGATTTGCGCGCGGCGTCCGACTGGCCACATCTTCCACTTCCCGTGATCAAACGCATCCCGTGCGGCTTGAACGGCACGATCCGCGTCTTCCTTCGATGCTTTTGCAACTTCCGCGATCACTTCACCTGTTGCCGGATTATATGTTTTAAATGTCTCGCCTGTTGCACCTTCGACTTGTTCGCCGTTAATGAGCAAATGATAGACGGACCGTTTCATTTCAAGTGTTTTTTCATGTACTGTCGACATTGTATTCACTCCTGTACCTGTTGATTGAAAATCGGTGGGCGTTTTTCGAGAAAGGCTTGCATACCTTCTGTTTGATCGGCTGTTGCGAACAAGAGATAGAAGTTTCGGCGTTCGTGCTCCATGCCATCTTGTAACGATAAATCGACGGCTTTGTTTGCCGCGTCCTTGATCAGTCGTAACGCCATGCTCGGTTGGTTCGATAACCGCTCCGCCATCGCAAGCACCGTCGCTTCGACGTCCGTCGTCACTCGATTGATGATGCCAAGTCGTTCTGCTTCGTCTGCCTGCATCCGGTCACCCGTGAAGAGCCACTCGAGCGCCCGCGTCCGACCGATGCATTTCGTCAAGCGCTGTGTCCCGCCTGCTCCCGGCATGACGCCGAGTCCGACTTCTGGAAATCCGAACTGTGTCGCAGGATCGGCGTAGATTAAATCACAAGCGAGTGCCAGTTCAAAGCCGCCGCCAAGGACGAAACCATGGACACCTGCGATGATCGGCTTTTTGATTCGGCTGATCCGGTCCCAGTCTGCGAATGGATCGAGAAGTTCCATCGAGATCGGTGTCGCTTCGAGCATCTCCTCGATATCGGCACCTGCTGAAAATGACTTTCCGTTTCCGGTCAAGACGATGACCGTCACCCGGTCGTCGCGGTCAAACGTCTCCATCGCCTCGACGATTTCGCGGACCATCGTCCGGTTCAGCGCATTGTATCGTGCCGTCCGGTCAAGCCGAATTCGACCGATCCGACCAACCGTTTCCGTCTTAACGTACTGTTGTGTCGGCATGGACATCTTCACCAATCATCAATGTGACGAGATCCCCCGCAAAGCTCATCAAGTCTTTCCCTGAGGCTTTTCCTTCAAGAGAACGCATGCCAGCTTGCATCGCTTCCTGACTTTCATAGACCATCTCGCACATCAAGTAGTACTTTCCATCTCCACCCATCGGTGAACCGACGATTTTCGTGACGTTCATTTCTTGTAGTCCTGGAATTTTTGCTGTTAACGGACCATGGACCTCAAAGTAATGCTGATCGAATGCTTCCTTGTTTTCCGGGTGTTTGTACAATGCGATTAATTTTGCCATAGTGATTACCTTCCTTCACATGAGAGTAGAGACGGGTTTCATCGCCTCGAATGGATTTTTACACGATTTACAGTAGAGAATACTTCGACAAGCGGTCGGTCCGAATAAGTTTTCCATCGTCACGTACGTCGATCCGCAATATGGACAGTCGATCTCCCACTTCCCTTGTTCGAATCGAGGGGGTGCGATGCCGAATGCCTTCAATCCTTGCATGCCTTGTTCCGTGATTCGGTCCGATGTCCACGGTGGATCAAACCGGAACTGGACGTCGACCTGTTCGACATTTGGAATCACCTGCAAGGCAGCTTCGGTATTTTTTTTAATGATTTCAAGCGCCGGACAACCGAGGAACGTCGGGAGAAGCGTGACGTGCACCGTGTAGCCATGCGCTGTCGCTTCCGCGTCCATCGTCTCGACCATGCCAAGATCTAAAATGCTGACGCTATCGATTTCTGGATCCTTCACCCCGTTCAGGGCTTCCCGGATTGCATGTTGAAGTGTCGTCGTCATGCTTCCCTCTCCTTTCACCACGTCGCCGTCTGATCAATCAGGTAGACTTCTCCGAGTGTCGCAAGGGCGTCATTCAAGTCTTCCGTGTGATCGCCGTCCCGCCCGTTGCGTGTCATCTGCATTTCCGGAAGCGTCACGTTCAATTCGACGAGTAACGGCGTAATCGTTTGATACCAACGATCGAGTAAAATCCCTTGCCCCTCAATCAACCGCATCTCTTCGATCAGTTGACCGTGTTCGCCATAATCGAACATGTCGCCGAAGTCGTAGAGGACTTTTTCGAGCGCTGCATCCATCTTTTGGCGCGCTGTCTCCGTCGATTGATAAAGCTGGGTGAACCACGTTTGCCAGTGCAGCAAATGATAGTACAACTCCATGTTGATCTTGACGGCAGCCGCAGCGAGTGGCTCGTAACTGCTCGATTTCAACGCATCAATCCGGATCTTTTTCGCGACCGTGTAGCAATAGTTCCGGACGACAGCGAATGCCCAGTCATATTCGGGTTTTTCCATATAGTAGCCGGGTCCATTGACACGTTCGACAAGAATCGAGTTCTTCCGTTCGTGTGCCAAGCGGACATGGGCTAACGCATCAGCATTGCCTTCACCAAGCTCCTCAAGGAGTTGGTAATACATTGCCGCGTGCCCCATCGAATCTTGCGCGATTGAGGATGAAGCGACGTCCTCTTCGATATGCGGTGCAAGCCCGAGCCATTCCGAACCACGATACGCGTAGAGGAAATCATCATCTGCGAGTTGATACAGTAAAGAGGCGAGTGCCGTCCGTTCTTGTTCCGTCATTTGGAATCGCCTCCTTGCCATGACATGATTTCTTTTTCGTCGAGCATCTGTTGCTCGTAATGCCGCCATTTTTTCTTCAAGTAGCCGTACCCTTTCGTCGTCCGGTAGTCCTTATTATCAAGACGTTGTAACATCTGTTTCTCATCCGGTGACAACCCACGGATATCTTCACGTTTGACGACCCAGATATCGACGACCGGTTCCCGGCGCATGAAGTTTTCTTGCGCCATCAGTAACGCCATCTCTTTATTTGGAGCAAGTAAACTGAATTGATGCGTGAATGCCGCATTCGGCGTCCGTTTGCTAAAGACTTCGAATTCGTGATAGAACGTCTCGTTCATCATGCTTTCCCCTCTCATGCCTTCGTTTCAGCGAGTGCATCCCGTACCCAGGCGTTATTCTCATAAGATGTCCGGCGCAGATCCAGTCGCTCTTTCGAACGCGGTCCTCCACCTTGGATGATCGTCTTGAATTTCGTCCAGTCCGGCTGTGCGTATTCCCATTGCCCTGTCTCTTCATCAAAACGTAACGTCGGGTCTGGAATGACGAGTCCGAGCGAACGAATCCGTGGCACATACTTCGTAAAGAAGTTTTGCCGGAGCTCTTCATTCGTTTTCGTCCGAATCTTATAGGCGATTGTCACGTCCTGTTTTGATGTTCCGGTCGTCTCTTTCGAAGCTGGTCCAAAGAACATCAACAAGGATTCCCACCACTCATCCAGTGATTCTTGAATCATTGCCCGCTGTTCCGGTGTTCCTTCTGCGAGTGCCATGATGATTGACTCCCCGTGTTGCGCGTGGAAGACTTCCTCTGCACAGATGCGTTGTAAAGCCCGCGCATACGGTCCGTACGAAGCGCCGAGCATGTTCGTCTGCGTGATGATTGCCGCCCCATCGACGAGCCAACCGATCATTCCGGCATCGGCCCATGACCGTGTCGGCATGTGGAAGACGTTGTGGAACTTCAGTCGTCCCGTGAACAAATCATCCATCAAATCCCCGCGTGTCTTGCCATACGGCTTCATCAAATCCTCGACGACACGAAGCAACAGTTGCCCGTGTCCCATCTCATCCTGGACCTTCGCCATGATGCCGAGCTTCCGGCGAAGTGATGGTGCTTTTGGGACCCATTCTTTTTCCGGAAGCGCCCCCATGATTTCACTGATACCATGCATCGAAATCAGTTTAATCAGTGTGTCCCGGTAAAAAGCAGGCATCCAGTCATCGGCTTCAATTTTTTCACCTTGCTCGATTCGTTCCTTGAAGCGTGCTAATTTTTCTTCTTCCGTCAGTTGGACGGGTTCGAACAGTTGTGTTGCATTATACATGCTAGTTCCTCCTTTGAATCAGACGAGTGATGTCGAGCGTCGATCAACGATCCGGACCGCTTTACCTTCCGATCGTGGTAACCCTTGATGCGGGTGACAGACGAGATCAATGGAAATGAGACATTCCGATTTGATGGCGTCACATATCGAACGCATTTGTCGCTCCGAGATATTTTCGAATTCGATATGTAGCTCAACAGCATCGAGTCCCGCTTTACGCACGAGATGAATTTGATAATGCGGCGTCACGTCCGGCTGTTGGAGCAAGACCCGCTCGATTTCTGACGGGAAGACGTTGACGCCTCGGATGATCAGCATGTCGTCCGTCCGACCTTTGACACGTGACATCCGTGTCGTCGTCCGACCACAGGCACACGCCTCATGCGTGATTGATGCTAAGTCACCCGTCCGGTAGCGAATGATTGGAAGCGCTTTCTTTTTTAAGCTTGTAAAAACGAGTTCCCCGACCATACCATCTGGTACCGGTTCCCCCGTAACGGGATCGACGACTTCCGTTATGAATAAGTCATCCATGATATGCAGACCTGCCTGCTCCTGACACTCCATTGCGACACCTGGTCCCATGATTTCACTGAGTCCATAAATATCGAATGCCTGTAGATCAAAGGTCTGTTCGAGTGTCTGACGCATCTCTTCCGACCATGGTTCAGCTCCGAAGATGCCGTAACGCATGCTTGTCTTTCGTGGGTCGATACCCCGTTCGATCATGCGTTCTGCTAGTCGTAAGATATACGAAGGTGTCCCGCAGATGCCATCCGGTCGGAAATCCTCGATCAATGTGATTTGGCGATCCGTGTTTCCGCCGGAAATCGGTAGAATCGTCATGCCTAGTTTTTCGGCACCTGCATGAAGACCGAGACCACCTGTGAACAATCCGTAACCATACGCATTGTGCAACAAATCGGCTGGTGATCCACCAGCTAAGACTAAACTGCGTGCCACGGCACCGGCCCAGTCATCTAAATCTTCTTGCGTATATCCGACGACGGTCGGTTTACCGCTCGTTCCAGACGACGCGTGAATCCGGGTGACCTGTTCCCGTTCGACGGCAAATAGCCCGAACGGATAATGATCGCGTAAATCTTGTTTACGTGTGAAGGGAAACTTCCGTAGATCCTCGATCGTTTGAAAATCATTTGCTGTCATCTGTAAGGTCTCGAGACGCTCTTGATAGAACGGGACACGCGTGACGTGTTCCATCGTTTGACGCAATCGCTCCATCTGCAGTTGCTCCCGCGTTTGCGCATCCATCGTTTCCTGATGTTGATCGTACATACCTGCACCTCCTCATCATGTATACAAGAATAAAACGGTCGTTTGTTTTTAGTTATATGTTTAACGTACGATACGTTCACAATGTTGTCAATCTTGTTTTGTTAAATGCTCCCAAACGATTCTTACTTTATCACTTCAACGCACCTTATCAATAAATCAATCGGCTTTACGCAGCAGATTTCATGATACTCCGTATTTTTTTGGAAAATATTTCTGAAATGATTTGCTCATTTTGTAACGGGTTGATAAAATATCGTGTGACAAGTGTTATACTATTTTTGGTAAGACCACTTGATTGCATAAGGATTCGTTGTAGTGAAGGGGGATCACGATGAAACCAGGATTAGCTGTCGGGGATACAGCAGAGATTCAAGCGGTCGTCTCGCAAGATATGTTTGCACGATTTGAAGGTCAGCTCGTTCATCCTGCATACTCCACTGTTTCGATGGTTTATCACATGGAATGGGCAGCACGTCAACTGATTTTGCCTTACTTGGAAGCTGGTGAAGAAGGTGTCGGGGGTGCGGTTTCACTGAAGCATCTCGGGATGGCAGCGGAAGGGACACGATTGATCGTGACCGCGACAGTAACGTCGGTGACCTCACGTCGCGTTGACGCGAGCATCGAAGTCCGAGACGGACAAACGATCATCGGTACAGGGGAAGTCACACAGTTCATTTTAGAAAAAAGCCGGATCCAAGAAAAATTACAAAATAACGTTCCAACAAAATGAAAGCGCTTACTTATATTTGATAGAGGAGGACTCTACTATGAACATGTTAAACCCATCTACGAATCCAACGCTCTCGATCATGGAAAAAATCGCGGGTCACGAACAAGTCGTCTTTTGCAACGACCCTGTATCAGGGTTACAAGCGATCATCGCCATCCACGATACGACGCTCGGTCCCGCTCTCGGTGGTTGCCGCATGGCGCCTTACGCTTCTGTCGATGAAGCACTTGACGATGTCCTCCGCCTGTCGCGTGGCATGACGTATAAATGCGCTGCCGCTGATGTTGATTTTGGTGGCGGTAAAGCCGTCATCATCGGCAATCCGGCAACGGATAAATCACCAGAGCTTTTCCGCGCTTTCGGTCGCTTCGTCGATTCGCTTGGTGGACGTTTTTATACCGGAACGGACATGGGCACGACGATGGATGATTTCGTCCATGCTAGTCGAGAAACATCACGGATCGTCGGCATTCCGGAAGCCTTTGGTGGTAGTGGGGATTCATCGATCCCAACGGCTGAAGGTGTCGTTTACGGGCTTCGGGCGACGATTGAGACGTTATTCGGTTCAGACGAATTAAGTCGGGCAACCTACGCAATCCAAGGACTCGGAAAAGTCGGCTTTAAGGTCGCGGAACAACTGTTACTCGCCGGTGCGACGATTTATGTCTCTGACGTCAATGAAGCGGCACTCGCAGCAATCGTGACTCAAGCTGAAATGGCGCCCGGCACGGTTCGCATCGTCTCACCTCACGAAATCCATCTGACGGATGCTGATATTTTTGTCCCATGTGCATACGGTGGTGTGATTCACGCTCAAAATATTGCCCTCTTACCGTGTAAAGCCATCTGTGGTTCGGCGAACAATCAACTCGCGGACGAACAGCTCGCTCATGAGTTGATGGATCGTGGCATCTTATATGCCCCAGACTATATCGTCAATGGCGGTGGATTGATTCAAGTGGCAGACGAACTCTATGGAGCAAATCACGAACGGGTTCTCCTGAAGACACGCCACATCTATGATGCAGTGCTCGAAGTCTTCAAGGAGTCGCAAGCAGAAAACATCACGACGGTCGAAGCCGCGAACCGGATGTGCGAAAAACGGATGCAAATCCGGGCGAAGCACAACAACATCTTTACGAATACGACAAAACCAAAATGGGATATCCGTAACC
Source organism: Exiguobacterium sp. TDN 0502 (assembly GCF_050846835.1). NCBI lineage: Bacteria > Bacillati > Bacillota > Bacilli > Caryophanales > Exiguobacterium > Exiguobacterium sp. TDN 0502. Next base: position 60,494 of record NZ_JBOZGJ010000008.1, read on the forward strand.
ACTGAAGGAGGGACTGACATGGAGCAACATTTTCCGATTCAACGCATCATCGATGAAGAAGGTCGTCTCATCGACGCCTCAAAAGAAGACGATCTGACAAAAGAGCTCGCCCTCACCCTGTATGAACAGATGCACCGGATCCGGACGTTCGACCGGAAGGCAATTAACCTGCAACGCCAAGGGCGCCTCGGCACGTATGCACCGTTCGAAGGACAGGAAGCCGCGCAAGTCGGTAGTGCACTGGCGTTGTCCGAGCAGGACTGGTTATTCCCGACGTACCGGGATCATGGTGCGACGTTGACGTTTGGCGCTGACATGGTGCGGACGCTCCTCTACTGGAATGGTCGTGTCGAAGGTTGTGTTCCGTCTGAGAAACACGTCTTCCCTCCTGCCGTACCGATTGCGACGCAAATTCCGCATGCCGTCGGTGCCGCGTGGGCGGAAAAACGAAAAGGCACGACGAACGTCGCGGTCGCCTACTTTGGTGACGGAGCGACGTCTGAAGGGGATTTCCATGAAGGGATGAACTTCGCAAGTGTCTTCCAAGCACCAGTCATTCTGTTCAACCAAAATAATCAATTCGCAATCTCTGTTCCGATCGAAAAACAGATGCATTCCGAGACGATCGCCCAAAAAGCGATTGCCTACGGGATGCCAAGTGTCCGGATTGATGGAAACGATGCCTTTGCCGTCTATTTCACGATGCAAGCAGCCGTTGAACGTGCCCGCTCTGGCGGTGGACCAACATTGATTGAAGCCGTCACGTGGCGGTTTGGTGCCCATACGACAGCAGATGATCCAACGAAATACCGGGATCAAGCACGCTCGCGTGACCGGGTTGATCCGCTCGAACGGCTCGAACAGTTCCTAAAACATCAAGGCTATTTTGATGAAACGTGGATGCAACAGCTGCAGGAACAACATCAAACAGAAGTCGAAGCAGCAGTAGCTGAAATGGAACAATTCAAGGCACCGGACGTTAATGATCTATTCGATCATACGTACGCGACCTTACCGGTTGATGTCCAGCAACAAAAAGAAGCGTATCTGCTAGCAAGGGGGAAATGAGATGGCAACACCAATCAATCGTCAAACGGAGATGACACTCGTCCAAGCTGTCACAGATGCCTTACGAACGAAACTGACAGAGGATGAGACGACGCTCGTCCTTGGAGAAGATGTCGGAAAAAATGGTGGCGTTTTCCGGGCAACGGACGGCTTACAAGAAGAGTTCGGGGAAGACCGGATTGTTGATACACCGCTCAGTGAAGCCGGTATCGTCGGTACATCGATCGGACTTGCCATCAATGGCTTCAAACCAATCGTCGAGATTCAATTCCTTGGCTTCATCTACCCTGCCTACGAACAAATCATGACCCACGTCTCCCGCATTCGAATGCGGACGATGGGACGCTATAGTGTGCCGATGGTCATCCGCGCGCCTTATGGTGCCGGCATCCGGGCACCGGAAATTCATTCCGACAGTACAGAAGCACTCTTTACATCAATGCCCGGTCTCAAGGTCGTCTGTCCGGCGACGCCATACGATGCAAAAGGTTTATTGATTGCTGCGATTGAAGATCCGGATCCCGTGTTGTTCCTCGAGTCGATGCGCAGTTACCGCTCATTTAAGGAAGTCGTACCGAGCGAGTCCTATACCGTTGAGATCGGAAAAGCGCGCTGCGTCAGTGAAGGGACGGACGTGACCTTGATCGCTTGGGGGGCAATGGTCCAAGTGGCACAAAAAGCAGCTACTGCTGCAAAGGAACGTGGTATCTCTTGCGAAGTTCTCGACTTACGCACGCTTTATCCGCTCGACCGGGACACGATTGCTGCTTCCGTTCAAAAGACGGGTCGTGCCGTCATCGTGCATGAAGCTGCAGCGATGGGTGGTCTTGGTAACGATCTCGTCACGTTGATCAACGATACCGCGTTTCTTTATTTACGGGCACCGATTGCCCGCGTGACCGGTTTTGATGTTCCGGTCCCGCTGTTCGCCCTCGAAGACCATTACATTCCGACGCCAGAACGTGTCCTTGCGACGATTCAGCGTACGGTCGAGTTTTAAGGAGCTGAGTCCCATGATCGAAGTCAAGTTACATGATGTCGGGGAAGGTATGACGGAAGGGGAAATCGCGCATTATCTCGTTCAAGTCGGAGACCACGTCACGACCGATCAACCGGTCGTTGAGGTCGCGACCGATAAGATGGTCGCTGAACTACCAGCTCCTGTCTCCGGAATCGTCAAGGAAATCATCATCCCGGTCGGACAGACGGTGCAAGTCGGTACGACGTTGTTGCACATCGAAGCAAGTAACGCTTCCGGCACGCCGGTCGCGGTAACACAGGAAGCGTCGTCCGTTCCTGAACCAGTTCAGGTCGCCGTCACCGCCCCACCTGTTCAAGCATCTCCATCAAAACGGGTCCTTGCGACACCGTATACGCGGAAACTCGCCCGTGACCACGGGATCGATATCGAAGCTGTCACGGCTTCCGATCCATCAGGTCGGGTTTCGGAGGACGACGTCCTTCGCTTCGCCAATGCTGCAGTTGCTCCTCAAGAGACCGTCGCACCGGTCGTCGAGGAGGTCACGCAACAACAAACGCCACCGGAAACGATTCCGTTCCGTGGTATTCGTAAACAGATTGCAAAAAAGATGACCCAGTCGCTGTACACGATTCCACACGTCACTCACTTCGAAGAAGTTGACATGACACGTTTGCTCGCACTACGTGCCGAATGGAAAGCCGCTGGACGAAACATCAACGTCAACGCCTTCTTCATCAAAGCCTTGATCGTTGCCTTAAAAGACTATCCCGTTTTCCATGCCAAACTCGATGAAGTGCATGAATGTATTCGACTAGAGCAGGATTTCCACTTCGGCATGGCAACCGAGACACCGGACGGACTGATGGTTCCGGTCATCCGTCATGCCGATCAGCTCTCACTGACTGAACTGCATGATCAACTGATCGCACTGCAGCAGCGTGCTCAAAACGGTGCCCTGCGCGCAGCGGACTTAAAGCCGAGCACCTTTACGATGAGTAATGTCGGCCCACTCGGCAGTACGGGGGCAACACCGATCATCAACTATCCGGAAACGGCATTGATCGCTTTCCACAAGACGAAAAAACGAGCTTGTGTCGATGAAGACGATCAAATTGTCGTCCGCTCGATGATGAATTTGTCGATGTCGTTCGATCATCGTGTCGCGGACGGGGCAACGGCTGTTGCCTTTACGAACCGCTTCGTGTCACTGATTGAACATCCGACCACCCTACTTTTGGAGTTGATTTAACATGGTTGTTGGCGAACTTACACAAGAACGGGATCTCCTGATTATCGGCGGGGGTCCCGCAGGTTACACGGCAGCGATCCGTGCTGCGCAAGGCGGTCGTAAGGTGACACTGATTGAACAAGCTGAACTCGGTGGACTATGTCTGAACCGAGGCTGCATCCCGTCAAAAGTCTATGCGCACGCAGCAGAAGAGATGCTCCGCTTGCCGCATCTCGAAGATCTCGGATTTACAACCCCTGCTGTCCATGATTTCAGCAAGATGAATGCTTACCGCAATCGGGTCGTGCAGCAATTACGTCAGGGTGTTGTTGCCCTCTGTCAGGCGAATCAGATCGAGCATATCTCGGGTGCCGCTTCCTTCCTGTCAGAGGACCGGATTGGCGTCGAGTCGGGACATCAGTTCGATACGTACCGATTCCAAGATGTCATCATCGCGACCGGTAGTCACAGCATCCAGCACGAGGAATCGTGCCGACTGAATGCCGAACAGCTCTATCAACTCGAGCAGTTACCCGAGAGCTTATTGATCATTGGCTCCGACACATTAGCACTTGAAGCCGCAGCCTGCTTCCAAGCGCTCGGTACAGAGGTGACGTTGTTCGCGGATCAATTGTCGCTCGAACCAAGCCTTGAAAAGGAACTGAAGCGGACATTCAAAAAACAAAAAATCCGTCTCGTATCGGATGTCGTGACACAGATCGAGGCTTCAGTGGACGCGACCGTCACGGTCATGAAAAACGGTGAAGACGTCACCTATCATGGCGCCTATCTGTTCCAATCCCTTTCCCGGATCCCGAACAGTTTGACGCTCGGTCTCGAACGGATCGGTGTGACGCTTGCAGAAGACGGGACGATTCCCGTCGACGCCGACGGACGGACGAATCAACCGCATATTTATGCGATTGGTGATGTAACACCGGGTCCACAGCTCGCCACCCGTGCGATTCATGAAGCGAAGCGGACGGCAGCTCATCTGTCCGGTCAAGACGTCGATCCGACAACACCGTATTATCCGACCGTTCTGCGGACGTTCCCACCGGTTGCTTCGGTCGGGATGACGGAACAGGAAGCCCGTGAAGCCGGGCATACGGTTCAAACCGGACAGTTCCCGCTGAACGCAAACGGAGCGACGACGATCGAAGGCGGCAGTGGTTTCGTCAAGATCATTGCTGACGAACAGACGTCACTGATTCTTGGCATTCACATGATTGGGGACGATGCCCATCGCCTTGTCGGACAATTCACCCAAGCACTGGAACTAGCAGCGAAACGAGAAGATCTCCTCTTCCCTGTCATGGCGCATCCGAGTCGGGGCGAAGCGTTGACCGAATCAATCGAAGCCCTGTTTGGTCAATCGATTCATCTTCCACCACGGCAACAGGTCGGTTCGCGCGTGTAATCAAAAGAGGTGCTTCTGACGCAGAGGCACCTCTTTTCTGATTCGTCACTTCATTTCGTGTAGAAAGGACAACCTGTCATGGAACTGTACTTCACTCGTTTGCACTGGAATACGCACACGTTTCCGATTGCCGCTACAATAGATGGTCTCTGTTATGTCGGTGCTTGGGATGAACCGGAGGAGTTATTCGACGACTGGTCGCGGAAACACTTTCCCCGGGCCGAGCGGATTGCCTCTGATACCGTCCTCGCCCCGTATACGGAGCAGCTACTGGCTTACCTGAATCAGCAGTCAACGGTACTCTCCTTTCCGATTGCGCCAGTCGGTACCCCGTTTCAACTCGAAGTCTGGCATGCTTTACGTGCGGTTCCGTACGGTCAAACCGCCACCTACTCCGATATCGCGGAACGTCTCTTCCGGCCGAACGCGACTCGCGCAATCGGCACAGCCATCGGAAAAAACCGCTTACTGCTCGCGATTCCGTGTCACCGGATCATCGGCAAAAAAGGCGATCTCCTTGGCTACCATGGCGGACTGAATATGAAACGGACGCTACTCGCGCTCGAGCAACGTCTGTGAATCGTAACAATTCATTCCCTGTTCTACCACAAACAAGCCTCGCTTCCCATGTCTAGTCGGACACGGGAGCGGGGCTTGTTCTTCGAATCAAATCAAGATACTACGCCAAAGCGATAAGCTGTTTTCCAGTGATACGTCTCACCCGGGGACAATAAGATCGATGGGAAATCCGGTTCATGGACCGCATTCGGATGGACTTGTGTCTCAAGACATACCCCAAGCGACGGTCGAGCAGGAACACCATGAATCGTATAATCGGTCAGCAGTTGCGTTCCCGTATAGAGCACGACCGCCGGCTGATTCGTTGTCACGTCGACGAAACGACCGGACACCAGATCTTCAAGTCGAAGTGTGTCATCCCGCAATACGAAGGGATGATCATAGCCGTTTCCAACAGCAATCGTCTCGGGATGCTCCGGCGTAATCCCGTCACGAATCGACTGACCGTTACGGAAATCAAACGGGGTTCCCGAGACATCCAGTTGTTCACCCGTCGGTAAGCCGTCTGACTGGACCGGTAAGTAGCAGTCGCTTGGTAACGTCAAGACATGATCCAACACATCCCGCTTCGCATTTCCCGATAAGTTGAAGTACGTATGATTCGTCAGATTGAGTGGTGTCGTCTGATCCGTCACGGCCGTCATCTCAAGCGTCAATGTTGTTCCCTCTAATCGATAATGCACGTCGATCGTGACCGTTCCCGGATACCCTTCTTCTCCATCCGGACTGTTCAAGCGCAAATGAAACAACGTATCCGTCGCTTCGATAACATCGAACCATGCTTGATCGAATCCGTGAATCCCACCATGCAGATGATTCGCACCGTCGTTTGCGACGAGCGGATAGACCTCTTCCGCTACTTCGAAGCGTGCCTGTCCGATTCGACCAGCGACGCGTCCGACGATTGCTCCAAAATACGGTGAATGCTGTTGATAGTCTTTCACCGTCTCTAGACCAAGAACGACACTCTCTAAGTGACCATCCCGATCGGTCGTCCGGATATCTTGGATGATGCCGCCGTAGTTCCAGAGTGTCACTTCGATGCCTTCCTGACGTAACGTATGTCGGATCAACTCTTTCTCAAGTAGTCGTGTCATCGTTGTTCCTCCACCGGTTGGCGCGTCACGCGTTGAACGAAGCGTCCGAACGCCGCCTGACCTTCTTCCGTCTGCTTAAAGACGCCACAGTCCTCAAGACCGCGTACGAATTTTGCAGCGACTGCCTGTTCGACGTATGACGCGACATGTTGTCCGGCATACGCGTGTTTCAGTTCCTGTGCCCACTCGGCATGCGCAACTGCCACTTCGTCGACTGCGCCTGTGATGAACTGCTCGACCTGTTGCAACTCTTGGAGCAGACGTGCCGGTAAGACTGCCAGTCCCATCACCTCGATCAACCCGATATTTTCCCGTTTGATGTGGTGAATATCGGCATGCGTATGGAAAATACCATCCGGATGTTCTCCTGACGTCCGGTTATTCCGTAAGACGAGATCGAGCTCGAATTGTCCATCACGCTGACGGGCAATCGGTGTCACCGTATTATGTCGTGTCTCCCCCGTATGTGAACGGATCTCCTGACTCTCATCCGTATACGTCAACCACGTCTCATAGACAGTCGTCGCTGCATCAAGTAACGCTGAAGCGTCCGCACTCTTCAGGCGGAGGACACTGAGTGGCCAGTGTAAGGTTTCACCGGTGACCGTCGGCTGATCCGGGAACGGAAAAGAGGTTAACGTTTTCGCCCGGTCCATCGCAAACGTATAACGCCCACCCTGATAATGATCATGGGTTAGAATCGATCCGCCGACGATCGGCAGGTCCGCGTTCGAGCCGGCAAAATAATGCGGGAACTGCTCAACGAAGGCGAGCAGGCGCGCAAACGCCTCCCGATTGATGACCATGTCACGATGTTCTTGTGACAGGATGATGCTATGTTCGTTGTAATAAACGTACGGCGAATATTGTAATGCCCACGATTCTTCCGTCAGTGTCAGCGGAACGATTCGGTGATTCGCACGTGCCGGATGATTCGCACGCCCCGCGTAGCCGACGTTTTCGACGCACAACAGACACGTTGGATAGTTCGACGCCGTTGGTGCCTCCGTCCGAGCTGCTGCGATTTCACGTGGATCTTTTTCCGGCTTCGATAAGTTGATCGTGACATCGATCGTCCCGTAAGCCGTCTCTGCTTGATAGCGTTTATTCTTAGCGATTCGCTTCGTTTGGATATAATTGCTCGCTTGACTGAGTTGATAAAAATAATCCGTCGCCGCTACCGGTGATTCCGTATACAGACGACGGAATGTCGCTGTCACGTCAGACGGACGGGCGACGAAGATATCCATCACATCTGCCGCGAACTGTTCTTTGTCTTCGAGACGCGCTGGCAACTGCCCACTTGCAATCAACACTTCAATCATCTCATCCAAGATATCTGGAATCGGGCGAGATGATACGTCGGTCATTTCTTCAAAGTCAGCTTGACCGACTCGTGCTAGAATCCGGTTTCGAGCGTAGATCGCATCTTCCGGTTCAATCAAGCGCTCCTGGATTGCTTGCGCTACTAACTGTTGGATGAGTTCATTCATCGCCGTCACTCTCCTCATTCTATCTCTCTTTAACGAACGCTCGTCCGGTACCCTTCTGGATGATGTGCATGCCAGTTCCAAGCATCACGAATGATTGTTTCGATGTCTGTCCGTTGTGGCGTCCAGCCGAGGACGTCTTTTGCTTTGGCGGATCCGGCGATCAAGATACTCGGATCCCCTGCACGACGTTCGATGATTCGTTCCGGAATTGGATGTCCCGTCACGCGACGAGCTGCTTCGATGATTTCTCGCACGGAGAACCCTTGGCTTGAACCGAGGTTAAAGACCGTACTCTCGTTTCCATCCGCTAAATAATCAAGTGCCCGCACATGTGCGTCAATTAAGTCCTCGACATGGATGTAATCACGGATGCACGTGCCATCCGGCGTTGGATAATCATCACCATAGATCGAAATTTCCGCCCGTTGCCGGTTCGCGACTTCGAGGACAAGAGGAATCAAATGGGTTTCCGGTGTATGGTCTTCCCCGATTTCACCGGTTGCGCGTGCACCGGCGACGTTGAAGTAACGTAACGCGACGTAGCGTAAGCCATACGCCTGTTCACACCATTGCATCATCTTCTCCATCATCAACTTCGTCTCGCCATACGCATTCGTCGGACGCGTTTCCGCTGTCTCGAGAATCGGCATCTGTTCCTGTTCACCGTATGTCGCTGCCGTCGAAGAGAAAACAATCTGTTTAATGTCGTGAGCAATCATCGCTTCAAGCAACACTTGTGTGCCGTAGACGTTGTTATCAAAATAGCGTAATGGTTCCGCCATCGACTCGCCGACGAGTGAAAAAGCAGCGAAATGGACGACTTGTTCAATCGTTTCTTCCGTAAAGACGCGATCGAGAAAAGCACGATCGCGTATGTCTCCTTCATATAAACGTGCTTGCGGGTGAACCGCTTCACGGTGACCGGACTGCAGATGGTCGATGACGACGACATCCTTTCCGGCATCAATCAATTGATAGACGGCATGGGAGCCGATATAACCAGCTCCACCTACGACTAACGTTGCCATTTAGATGACCTCCCGTTCGATTTCACGTGCTCCGTCCCCGACCGTCGCCGTATAGAACGTCGCCGGGTAGCCGATCCGTGCTTCATAATGTTCGCCGACAGCTTGTTTGAAGGCGTCGACTGCCTCGTCTTCAACGATCGCAATCGCACAGCCACCAAAACCAGCACCTGTCATCCGCGCGCCGAGCACACCCGGTTGTTCCCAAGCGGCTTCAACGAGTGTGTCGAGTTCAAGCCCTGTCACTTCATAATCTTCCCGTAACGAGACGTGTGACGCATTCATCAACTGACCGAATGTCTTCAGTTCTTTCGCTTCGAGTGCCGCCAGCGCCTGAAGTGTCCGTTCATTTTCTGAAATCGCATGGCGTGCGCGACGCATCAAAGTTTCGTCTTCCCATGCGACTTTTGCGAATTCAGCTGTCGTCCACTGTCCGAGCGCTTCCCGTGGTGTGACTTCGTTGAGATAGGCGAGTGCTGCTTCACACTCTGCGCGGCGTTCATTGTATTTCGAATCCGCCAGTTCACGGCGTTTATTCGTATTCATGATGATGATCGTATACCCCGTCAAATCGAGTGGTGCATACGTATAGTCGAGTGTCTCACAATCAAGCAACAATCCCGCTCCCGCTTTTCCCATACCAATCGCAAATTGATCCATGATGCCGCTGTTGACGCCGATATAACGGTTTTCGACCTGTTGACCGAACCGAACGAGATCGAGACGCGGAATGTCTAATCCGTACAACCGGTCGAGCAAGACACCGATGACGAGTTCGAGCGAAGCCGATGACGAAAGACCGGCGCCGTTCGGGATATCGCCTTGAATCAGGATGTCGCATCCGCTGTCAAACGGGTATCCTGCTTCCTGCAATACTGTAATCATTCCCTTGGCATAGTTCGCCCAACCGTGTGCCGCATCATACATGAGTTCGTCGAACGTGACTTCGATGATGCCGTCCTGCTCAAAATTCAACGAGTAGAAGCGGAATCGTTGATCGTCACGTTTTCGCGCAACCGCATGTGTCCCGAACGTTAACGCGCACGGAAAGACATGCCCGCCGTTGTAATCGGTATGCTCACCAATTAGATTGATCCGTCCCGGTGCAAAGAAGCGATGCGTCGACGGGGAGCCAAACCGCTGTTCAAATTGTGCTTCTAACGTCTGGTCTGTCATACGATCGTCTCCTTTGATTCGAGTAGTGAGAGCGCACGATGGACGGGTTGAATCCGCAAGCAGCGGGCTTCGTAGTCCGTCGTGTATGCGAATGTCAAGCCTTGTTGCATCAAGTAAGCGCCGCTTAACGTCCGGTCCTCGACCTGATAACGCATCGCCGGGTCGAGTCCTTTTAGCTTGAAGTGATACTGGTGTGTTCCGTATTGCCGAAGTGGCGCGATCGCAAGTAGGACCGTTTCTTCTTCCGATGTATATTGCATGATGCTTGGCGTCTGTTGTGTAAAAGCAGAGAGGCGGTACTGGATACCGCGTTGGATCGTCGGACGAATCGCTTGATATGTCTCGATCCAACCTTTTGCTTCCGCAAGTTCATCCGTTGACCACTCGCTTAAGTTACCACCAATGCCGAGTGTGCCTTGCATCGAAGAGACGAATCGTGTCGCAAGCGGTACGTTACGTCCATTTAACCAGTTCGGTCCGTCCGTCACCCAACAGCTCATCATCTTCGCGTTATAGGCGTAAGAGAAGTCATGCTGAATTTGTAAGCGATCGAGTGGATCGGTGTTATCACTCGTCCAGACTTGTTCCGTCCGTGAGAGGATCCCGAGATCAATCCGTCCGCCACCACCGGCGCATGCTTCAAAGTCGACGGTCGGGTGCAAGCGACGCAATTCGTCAAAGATCCGGTACAATGCATCGACGTGACGTTTCCATAGTTCTTGTTGGCGATCCGTCTGGTCTTTTGGGACACCCGGTTCAGAAAAAGCACGGTTCATGTCCCATTTGATGTAATCGATTGCGTGACGCGTCAGTAAATCGTCCATCATCTCGAGAATGAACTGCTCGACTTCTGGTAACCCGAGGTTTAAGACATATTGATTGCGTGACGTCGTCCTGACCGCATCGCGTGCGTGATAAATCCAGTCCGGATGCGCCCGGTATAAATCAGAATCCGGGTTGACCATCTCGGGTTCGACCCACAGTCCGAATTGTAAACCTTGTTGTTTTACATACGAGATTAAAGGCTGAAGACCATTCGGGAACTTTTCCCGATTGACGTGCCAGTCGCCGAGTCCCGCTTGATCGGAGTGACGTTCGCCGAACCAGCCGTCATCGACGACGAACAGTTCACAGCCGATTCCTGCCGCAAGATCGACAAGTTCACGTTGACCGGATTCCGTCACATCGAAATACGTCGCTTCCCATGAGTTATAGAGCACAGGACGATCGGTCGCACGCGGCATGATGACGTCACGCTGGAAAGCATGCGCATGAGCGCTCATATCCGCAAACCCATCCGCATAGCCAATGTAGAACGTCGGCGTCGTCAACTGCTGTTGATGGGATAGTTTCCAGCTGAAGTCAAACGGATTCATGCCGCCCGATAACTGAACGAAACCGAACGCATCTTGTTCGACGTGAATCGCCCAGTTGCCGGAATAAGCAAAATGTCCGTAGACGACTTCACCGCTATCCTCTGTCGCGTCCTGCTCAAGTGCGAACCAGGGATTCGCTTGGTGACTCGTCACCCCACGCCGGCTTTCGATCGTCTGGCGCCCTGGTGTCACCGGTGTGATTTGTTTCTTGAACTCACCTGTCCACATACCAGCGAAATGATGCAGCTTTAAATTCGGTTGATGCCAGCGCCCCATCGCAAAGGACTGGGCTGCTGTCAAACGAACAGGTAACCGTCCCGTATTTTCAACGACGAGCGAACGACCGATGATGTCGTAATCAGCGAATACTTCATATCGAACACCGACGCGCAAGTCCTGTAATGGATCAAACAGCCAGAGCGTCAATTCCGTTTCCGTCTGTTCAGCGCGTTCAAACTGGAACTGATGAATCCGCTGTCCATCCTCTCGTTCCGACTTCAATGTCGGCTCCGTATACAACATCTCACCGAACGGTACGAAATCATACGTCGCGACGCCGTCTGGTGATTCAAACGAACTATGCGCGACGACCGGACTCGGTAACGCTTCATAATCATCTCGATATGGTAGCTTGGCACCGAAATAGGTGTGGATCAGCTTGCCGTTCGCACCGATCGTAACGACGTGAGCGACCCGTTTCCCTTCGATGACGAAACGACGTCCTGCTACTTCAAAGATTGCCATGGTTCTCTTCCTCCTTACGTCGTCAGAATCAGTGTCTCGAGTGGTGCGAGCCTTACCGTTCCACGATATGTCTCTTCCTTTGTTAACGCTTGGTATGTTCCGTCTAACGTAACGTCACGTGCTTCTTTCGTGTCATGGTTCATCAAGAAGAGGAAATCGCGTTTTTCACCGTGACGGCGCACGATTTCAACTTGATCCAGCGCCTCGATCATCTCGATGCCAGCCTCCGTGAACGCTTGACGGTAAATCGTATCAATCATCGCATCATCAATCGATGAGCCGATGTAGGTAATCATTCCTTTATAAGCATTGCGCGTCACAGCCGCTACACCTGCGTAGAACGTATCTTCATAGACAGCGAGCGTCTCTGCTGTCGTTGGTGTGATCAGATCACACCAGAGGCGAGCTGTTGACGATTGTCCTGCCATTTCCCCAATTCCTGCCACCTTGTGTTGCTGAACGGACTGGAGTGACTCGTATTCGTCGATCTCGATTCCAGCATACGGTGCGAATTTACCCGGTAACGTCGTCGGTACGACATGGTTGCGTGCATCCTTGACACCTGTCCGGTACGTGAAGATGACGTGACCACCTTGTTCCATGTACGCAATCAAGGCGTCATCGAACGTTGGATTCGTCAAGAAATAGAGCGGAACGATGATCAGTTTATAACGCGATAAATCGTCACCCGGGAAGACGATGTCGGTTGCGACTTGTTGACGAACCGCTCCACCATAGAAGCGGACGAACTCCGTCCGGAAATCAAACGCATCACTGTGTGGCTGGTGCGTCCACGCCCAGACGTTTTCTTGATCGAAATAGACACCGACTTTCGCGTCGTAACGGCTCGCGTTAATCTCATCACCATACGTATTCAGTTCCGTCATGATCTGTTTGACTTCTTCGAATTTCCGTTTCGGTTTGCCATCATGATCGATGATACCGTGACAGAACTCCTCTGTTCCGAAATGAGCAGCCCGGAAGCGGAAGTAGACGATTGCTTCTGCTCCCCGCGCGACCGCTTGATACGTCCAAAGGCGAATGTGTCCTGGTCGTGGCAAGTAACCGATTTTGCTCCAGCCTTGTGCGCCACTCAACTGTTCCATGACCCAGAACCCTTTTCCTTGTTTCGAAGAGCGGCAAAGATCGTGATCACTTGCCATCTTCTCGAACCGGTTCGGCTCCGGTAGTCCACCCCAGACAGGATAGTTATCGAACGCGACATAATCGAGGTCTTGCGCCATTTGCTGTTGATTGACCGCCATGTCACTGTAGACCAGGTTGTGCGTGATGAAGACGTCCTCTGGAATATAGCGACGTAAGACATCAACTTGTAATTTGTTGTAGTACGTATAGCCGTCGGCACAGAAGCGATCGAAGTCGACGAGCAGGGATGGGTTGTGTTCCTGATAGACTTTACGCGGTACCGGGATTTGCTCCCACGCCGTGTACGTCTGACTCCAGAAGACCGTTCCCCATGCTTCGTTCAAGGCGTCGAGCGTCCCGTAACGGTTCGCTAGCCAACGCTGAAAAGCAGCGCGATCAACATCACCGTAAGACCGGTCCGACTTTTCATGCCCATATTCATTATCCGTTTGCCACCCGATGACACGAGGATGTTGACCGTATCGTTTCGCCATCTCTTCCGTGATTTTGACGGATAGACGCTGATACGTTTCGCTATGGACCGTATAGTGACGACGGGCACCAAAGCTGATCGTCACACCGTTCTCATCGACCGGTAGAATCTCTGGATACTTCGTACATAACCAAGCCGGTGGTGTTGCGGTTGGTGTCCCGAGTACGATATCGAATCCTTCCGCACTCAAGCGTTCGATGACATCATCCCAAAAGCTGAAGTCATAGACGCCTTCCTCCGGCTCCATCATCGACCAAGCGAATTCCGCGAGACGAACGACGTTGACGCCAAGTTCCTTCATCAGTCGGAAGTCTTCCTCCCATAGTGCGCGTGGTGTTTGTTCTGGATAATAATCGACTCCTAAATACATTGTGCTCCCCCTTACGCAAAAACAATTATTTTACTGCACCCGCCGTCATTCCTTTTTGGAAGAAACGTTGGAAGAAGATATAGAAGATCATCGTCGGTAAACTGATTAAAACAAGTGAAGCGTAGATTTTCCCAGGATCCCCACCAAGCGCATCCTTGAAGAAACTTGGTGCCATCGTGACGGTCTGATAGGCAGGATCCGTCATGAACGTCAGAACCATCAAGTATTCGTTCCATGAGTTGAGGAACGCATAGATTAAAGCTGTGGCGAGCGCTGGTTTTGCGAGTGGTAGCATGACTTTGAAGAACACTTCAAGAATCGTCGCCCCATCGATATACGCTGCTTCCATCAATTCGTTCGGCAATTCATCAAAGTATCCTTTGATGAGCATCAGACCGAATGGTAAGAAGAAGGCGACTTCCGCACCAATCAGCCCCCAGTGGTTGTTCAGTCCGTCAAACGAACGGAGCGTGAAGAACAACGGAACGATCATCGATGCAACAGGTAACATCAGACCTGCTAAGACCATGTTGAACAACAGGCGTTTTCCAGCAAACTCAAGTTTTGAGAAAGCGAACGCTGCGAACGCCAAAATCGTGATCGAGATGATGATCATGAAGAAGGCAACGAAGAAACTGTTGAAGACGAACGTCGGGAAGTTCGGATTTTGCAAGGTTGCGATATAGTTGTCGAATCCGTTGATTCGGAGACTCTCTTTGAACATGACGAAAATCGGGAATAACCAGACGATTGATGCTAGCACTAATACAAGGTTGATCATCCAGCGGCTTTTTTTAGATTCTACATCCATGGGTCGTTCCTCCTTAGTTATCCATTTTCTTTTGTACGCGCAATTGGAAGTACGTGATGAGCAAGGCAATCGTCAACAGGATGATGGCAACAGCACTCGAGTAACCGACTTCCTGTTGCAACATCGATTTCCGGAATAGATAAGTCGAAATGAACTCCGTCGACGATCCCGGTCCGCCGGCTGTCGTGATCCAGACTAAGTCAAACGTCTTCAGACCACCGATGACACCGAGGATCGACAGGGTGAACGTCGTTCCTTTCAAGTTCGGGAAGACGATGCTCCACAGTGTCCGGAAGAATCCAGCTCCATCGATTTTTGCTGCTTCGAAGATTTCCTTCTCAATCGTCAGCATCGCCATGTAGTACATGACCATCGAAGAACCTGTCCACTGGAAAATGTTGATCGCAATGACAGAATACAGCGCGATATCCGGGTCACCGAGCCAGTTCTGCTCGAGGCTGCCGAGACCGATCGTACGGAGGAACTCATTGATGTAACCGAACTGGAAGTCATAGATTTGTGAGAATGCCGCACCGAGTACGACAGGGCTCAAGACGACAGGGAAGAAGAAGACCGACTTCATCGCCGTCCGCAATGGTCCCGGTGTATGCAGGAAATACGCCAAGACGAGACCGATACCGGCTTGGATCGTGACCGTCAAAATCGTGAAGATGAACGTATTCTTCAGCGAGAGATAGAAGTCCGGATCTTGGAACATCTCAGCATAGTTGTCGAGTCCGACGAACACTTTGTCAAACGAAATTCCGTCCCACGAGAAGAACGAGTTATAGGCGTTATAGAAGATCCCATAATAGATGAAGCTGACGACGAACAAGACGATCGGGGCGACGAAGGCCCAACCGACCATGTTCCGCTTCATGTTCTTTTTCTTCTTTGGCGCAGGCGTATGTGTCGCCACCGGCTGGAGCGGTTCTGCTTTTGGTTTAATCGGCAATTCCTGTCGCTCTGTCTGCATATCGATTCCCCACTTTCCTCAAGTCCAAAAATCAGGAAGTGGCACGCAGGCGTACCACTTCACTGTCGAGTCTTATTTCGCTGATTGATCCGCTGCGTCTTGAACGCGTTGTAATGCTTCTTTCGGATCTTGTCCTGTTGCGATGTTTTGAAGTTCCTTCCCGAGGATATCGTTTAATTTCGTATCCCGGATTCCACGGCTAGCAACCGCTTTTGCTAACGTGTCGTTCAACATCTTGTACGATTCTTTTTCACCTTCAGTCGTGAAGGCAGCATCTGAATCGACTTTGACGTCCTTGATTCCAGGTGCCATCTCGAACTCACCCATGTAGACTTCTTGACCCTTACCTTGGCTCATGAAGGCGATGAACTCCGCTGCACCTTCTTGTTGTTTTGACTCTTTGTTGACACCAAGTGCCATGTCAATCGATGCGATGATTGGTTGTTCTGTTCCACCGGCTAGATTCGGGAGTGGAACGAATCCGAGTTCATCGTCGATTTTCCATTTGTCTTTCTTCTCAGCAGTCGTCATCGAGTGCGCTTCCCATGATCCGATGACCCACATCGCTGCTTTTTTATCGAAGAACTGGTTCATCCCGTCATTGTATGTCGCGAGACCAAGTGCACCTTCTTGGAAGACTTTATCCTTGAAGAGATCCTGCCAGATTTGCGCTGTTTTCACCATTTCGTCATCCGTCCACTTCGCTTCACCCGAAAGGACTTTTTGGATGTAGCCTGGTGCGACCTGGTGACTGAGGACGTTGTAGACATCGATGTCGATCCACGCGTCTTTTGCTCCGAGCATGAGCGGGATGACCTTATCGCCTGAGTCTTTGATCTTCTTGATTGCGCTGACTGTTTCTTTATAGTTCTTCGGTGGTGTCACACCGTATTTATCGAGCATTGTCTTGTTGTACATCAAGTACGCTTGACCTGTGAACCCGATCGGAACCGCGTACTGTTTGCCGTCAAGCGTCGTCTGTTCGATGCCGAGCTCGACGAACTTATCCTTCCAGCCTTTCCCGGCGGCTTTATCCATGTACGAATCGACCGGTACGACACGATCCTTGTACTGCTGGATCATTGGTTCTTTCAGACCGATGATGTCTGGACCTTTCCCTGACAACATCGCGACCTGTAATTGTTTTTCGTAGTCTTCACTGTAGCGTTTGAATTGAACGACGTATTTGTCTTGCGATTCGTTGAACGCATCAACGACGGCTTTCCCTGCTTCAGGTTGTGGTGCCCAGCCCCACCATGTAACGATCGTCTTACCGTCTTTTGTTTTCGTTTGTTGCTCATCTTCGCCACCACAAGCAGCGAGGAATGCGGATAATGTCAGGACTGATGCTGCAGCAACAAGTTTCGTTTTTTTGAATTTCATGTAAGAGCTCCCCTTTTTATGTGTAAGTAGTCAAGCGTATCGTCTAGCATGTTCCCCTTCGATTTGTGCTTGTTTGCACCATTCTTCGATTACCTTCGTCTGAATCGGCATTCCCTGTAGCTGAATCAACACGCGGGCGATCAATCGAAGACGGTACGCCAGCGTATCAACGTCCGGTCGGACGAAGAGATACAGCTCTCCACCGAGCGTCAAACAACCGGCGGAACGCATGTGTTGCATGAGTGCGCGTAATTCGATGTATCCGCTCTCATTTTTTCGGATGTGTAATTCGGATGAACGGATTGTCAGGACCCCTTGCACCGATGACATCCGGAATTGAAACACACCGTCACGTCGTGGTCGGACGAGCACGATATCCTGCTCGTCTGTCGGGACATCGCCAGGACCCTGTTCTGTCATCTGTTGCGTTGACCGCTGAAAATAAAAACCGCGGATTGCTCCGTAACGCCCGAAAGCTTCACGGTACGAAACCCATGGATCGTGTGGTTCCATTGCGCGATGCCTCCCTTTCCTGCTTCAGCTTGATTAGCCCCTGCTAACCTGCATCCACCTCCACTTAATTGACCCTGAACTTAGTAAATTAAATTTATTATCTAACTTTACATCGACTATAGCACATCACTTTTTGATTTGTAAACGGTTTCATTAAATTATTTTTGAATAACAAAACCGGTATTACCTCTTGCTCGTTCACAAGAGATAAAACCGGTTCGTTAAATCGTCTGAAATAAACTGTTCGTCGCAAGGGCTGCTGCACTGAGCGCTCCCTGTTTTTCTCCCCATGGCACCATTTTGACATCGGTTTCACGTGAAGCGGCCGTCAACGCGGTATGCTCGACCCGTTCCTTGATTTGATTGACGATCGTCGGTGCGAGTTCAAACATTGGTCCGCCGAGTAAAATCCGGCGCGGATTCAGGAGATGGATGGTGTTCAGGACACCGATTCCGATGTATTCTCCGGCGCGTTCATATGCCCGGACCGCCTGTTCGTCGCGTTCGTTCAACCGCTTTCGCAAATCAGCAAGCGTCGTGACTTGCGGATCGACGACCGCATGATCCCGGAGTAGCGCTTTTTCACCAGCAAGTGCTTCAAGACACCCCCGGTTCCCGCACGAACAAATCGGACCGTCGAGATCAAGACGCATATGTCCGACCTCTCCCGTGATGTGATGTTGCCCGTCGACAAGCTGTCCGTCGAGCACGTAAGCGCCCCCGATTCCTTCTCCGGCATAGAGATAAAAAAACTGTTCGACCCCGACGCCTTCTCCGAATAACAGTTCAAATGACGCAAGTGCCCGAACGTCGTTTTCGATGAAAACCGGATAGTCAAAGCGTGCCTCGAGCTGTTCCTTTAATGCCACATCATGCAGATGGAAACGCGGCGCAAACAAGATGACACCCGTTTCCGGGTTGACCATCCCGTGAACGGAAATCCCGATACCATGGATCGTACCTCGTCCTTGTGTCTGTGCAATCAAGGTCTCGCATAAGCGACCGATTGCTTCAATCAATTCTTCATTCGTCTCAAAGCGTCCCACGGCTTCCGACTCGTGAATCGTATTGCCACTTAAATCCGCAACGACACCGATGAATTGATGACTCGTTGCGTCGATGCCGATGACATATTGTTCTGTTGCGACAAGTTCGAGCATGATCGGTTTTCGTCCCCCGTTTGATACCCCAAGCTCCCGCTCCGTCACGAGTTGTTCTGCAATCAATTCACTGACGATGTTCGATACGGTCGGCTTCGTCAAGTTCGTCCGTTGCGCCAACTCGACCCGCGAAATCGGTTGATGCATCCGAATCAGTCGCAAGACGAGCGCTCGATTATAGGAACGCATCCATTTCGAATTACGCGGTGTTTCTTTCGCCATGTCCCCCTCAACCCCTTTGATCTGTCTCTTTACTATCTTCGCATATTTTGTAAGGGATTTCACGGTCTCATACAAAAACCGTTCATCTGCTGAACGGTTTTTGTGCACTTTCATGCTTCGTCATACGGTTGCTCTAAAATCAGGACGCGTGACCCGTCCGGATTTTCCGTCAGCTCCATCTCAATGATGGCTGTTCCGACCAACAGGACGATCGGAAGCGCTGGATTATCGGTCCTAAAGAAGCCGACCTTGTCCTGATAGATATCCATGTAATCAGCAAACAGGACCGTTCCGTTGACGTGTAACTCATCCTTCATCCGATTGAATGTCAGACGCGGCACACCATACCAAGCTTCCCCGTTCAAGTAAAGCAACGGACGTTCGCCGACTGTTTCATTCATTGCCCGTCGTACTTCAATCGCTCCCTCCGTATCATAATACAATCGATCCTGCCCGCGCGTTGCGATCACAATCGGATGATTCTGGTACAAGACGACTTCTAAAATTTCATCCGCCTGCTCCACGAAATAACCGGTCTCATCCGACTGGTCAAAACTGATCGTGTACAGCTGCATCCAGGCAACGATATCCGCCACCTGGACCGGTTTATGGAACAGCGCTGAAACGAGGCGGGTCTCTTGCGGGGTGACAATCAGATTGACGGATAAATCTGCTAAGCGGATTGTCCGGATTTGCGTCGAAGGATAGGTATGATCGTAGCTTGGGACAAGCATTGCCTCGTAATGATCGTCCTTCTCGACCAATTCAATCGATGGCATACGCCGGTCAAAATCCGCAATTTGAATTCGTTTCATCCGACATCTCCTCTCACTTTCTCTAACAGCCTCACGCAAGTTATTACCCAATATCTGGTTTCGATGCACTCCCCTGAATTCAAAAAAATGACCGGAACGCTCTCGTTCCGATCATTGCAGATACAAATCATACAACAGATACAGTATTCCTCCGATAATGACGAGCAGCGAGAACAGTCCGGCTTTTCCGAAAAAGACCCGGTCGACGGTCTCATCACGCTCAAACCTTGATTTAGACATAACACCCCGTCCTTTCTTTTAATACCTTTCCTTGTTCTCATTTCGACACGAATACATAGAGTCCTTGAAAAACTCTGTTATTTTATTCCATTCGCAAAGTAGATCAACATTTCCGTCTCGTCTTCCGTCAACGGACTCCCCGTCTCTTCGGCATATAATACCCGCATGTCTTTCAGTCGTCCGTTCGCTGCTTTCGTTACACGGATTGCTCGGCGCATCATCCTGCATTCGTTCGCAAATTCTTCCTTTGGCATCACCCGACCATGCGACCAGACATAGTGATCGACTTCTAAACGGTCGATGACATCAAGCAATTGTTCCGCCCGTTCCACCGTGTAGTTCCACTTTGGTGAAAAGATATCGGCGTACATCGCGTCACCTAAGAACACGACACGTTCTTCCGGAATATAAACGAGCAGGCTCCCGGGGGAATGATCGTTTTCGACTTCAATCAGTTGGCAGTGGACATCTCCTAAATTAAGATCCAGTCGTCTTTCAAAGCCGATTGTTGGTAAAACGACTTCGATATCACGTGTCGCTCCGAACTCGAGCTTGATCGCGTCCGCACAAAACGGAATCTCGATCCCTTGGTCCATTCGTTCTTGTAACGCTTCATCCGTCCAAGCGTATGACTGCATCGCCTTCATATGCGTGATCGTTTGATTGGTCGCGATCGACGGCAGATCAAGGTGTCTCATTCCAAAAATATGATCCCAGTGCCAATGCGTTAATGCTAATAGATCAGGCGTTCCGAGATCACGTTTTTGCATCTCTTCTAAAAAAAGCGCCGCATGGGCTGACGAGTTCCCCGCATCGATCATCAATTGACGATTCTCCCCGCGTACGACGGCGAGAATCGGGCGGTCCGTCTCACTGACCGGTGTCTGATACCAAATCCGTGAAGTCAGTTGTTGAAAATGTTGCATGTTCTACCTCCTTTGATCTGTTTTTAGTATACGTGAAGACAAAACCGGGTTCATCCAAAAGACGAACCCGGCTTTGTTACAGTTTATTTTTTAGAGTCAGGTCGAAACGGCCACCAGACCCCTTTACCGAACGATACCGTAATCGCTGGAATCAAGAGTGGTAAGACGATCAAACCATACAAGAGTAAACCGGTGATGACGATCGTTGCGATTTGAACGAGACTCAAGACACCAGACGGCATCATTGCTCCGAATGTTCCCGCAAGAATGATTGCTGCCGTGATGATGACAGAACCCATCTTCTTCATCGATAGGAACATCGCTTCCTTCGTATCGAGTCCTTTAATCGTCTCTTCCCGGAACCGGTCGAGCAGGAAGATCGAGTAATCGATTCCAAGGGCAATCAACATGACGAAACCGAAGAACGGAACCGCCCAACTGATGCCGTCATATCCAAGACCGTTAACGAAGATCAACTCAGCGATCGACATCGATGTATAGTACGTCAGCAATAACGAACCAATCATGAACAATGGCATGATCAACGAACGGAACATGATCGCTAAAATCACGAATAAGCTGATCAGCATGACCGTCACCGTCCGTTTAAAGTCCGATTTGGACGTATCATTTAAGTCACTGTTGACGCTTGAAATCCCACCGTAAGCGACAGTGCTATCCTCAAATGGTGTCCCTTTAACCGTGTTCGCTGTCGTCTTTTTGATCGCAGCAACGGTTTCAATCGCTTTCGGTGAATACGGATCATCTTCGAGAATGACTTCAAATTTCAATCCGGTTTGCTGATCAATTGCATAACGGTCGATTGCTGGTTTGAAGTCTTTATCCGACAGTGTTTCTTTTGGAACGAACACACCCGTTCCGCGAATCGATGTTGCTTGCCCCATCTCTGTGAGGAGATCCTGGATATCCCCAAGACCACTTTCGATGTTCGACAACCCTTCGTTTGCTTGACCGACCCCGTCCGCAAGCTGCGTCAGTCCACTTCCGAGTTGACCTGCCTGCTCACCTTGCGAGGCAATACCGCTCGCCGCCTGATTGATTCCAGCCTGTACCTGGCTCAACTGACCGGACAAGGCATTCAATGTGCCGACAGCTTGCGGAATGTTTTGTGTCGATTGCAAACCTTGACCGACTTGCGTCAACTGTTGATTGATTTGACCGAGTCCGTCTGCTGCCTGTTGCAACTGACTCGCTCCCGAAGAAGCAGCGTCTCCTGCCGGTAGCTGTCCTGTGATGCCGTTCAAATTCTCTTCGACGGTAGTCAGTCCGGATTGAACATCACCGAGACCAGCGGTTGCTTTTTTCATACCGTCCGCGACTTGCTTCAGTTGACGATCGACATAGAAATCATCAATGACTTCACCGGTCGGACGCGAAATCGAACGGACTGATTTAACACCGTCGATCTTGACGAGTTCGCGGCTCAATTGTTCGGCATATGGAACCGTTTTTTCCGAGACGATATCACCATCACTCTTCAGGATGACATTGACCGGTAACGATTCACCGGCACCAAATCCGTCAGAAATCGCATTGAGGCCTTTGACGGTCTCATACTTCGCACCGATCTCATCGACCGTGTTAAAGGAAAGATCGTCATCATACGTAAAGAGAGTCGGAACCGTCACGACGGCAACGATGATCATCGCGAGTAACGGGCGACGAATCGATAGCCCGCCGTAGTGTGACCATAATTTGCTATCCTGATGACTCGCTGCCTTTTTCGACGGCCAGAAGAGCTTCTCTTTCAGTGTCGCCATGAAAAATGGAACAAGTGTAAACAGAACGAGTAACAAAACGGCAATCCCGACAGCAACAGCGACGGATGATTTAAAGATCGGGAAATCAGCAAATCCGATGGCCGAGAATCCAACGAGAACAGCAAGTCCACTGATTAACAAAGTACGTCCTGCTGTCTTGTACGTATTAACAATCGCTGTTTCAACATCATGCCCAGCCGTCAATTCTTCCTTATACCGACTAAGCAGTAAGATACAGTAGTCCGTCCCGATCCCGAACAGGATGGCAACGAGGAAGATTTGGGTATAGTTCGATACCGGGAAGCCGAACCAATCGACGAAGTACGCGACAAGTGATTGGCTGATCAGGTACGTGAACCCAACGGCAACGAGTGGAACGAACGGTGTAACGACGGAACGGAATACGAGTAGGAGCAATCCGAAAATCAATCCAACTGTAATCAGCTCTGTTCGCTTGAGTCCTTCTTGAGAACTCGTGTTGACGTCATCATTGATCAATGACTCACCCGTCAAATAAATCGTCTTGTTCTCCGGTAACAGATCCGTCCGGATGTGTTTGGCCAGTTTGACGATTTCTTCCTGAGAGCCGTCGACTGTGATAGGCACAAGAACTGTCTTTTGATCTTTTGAGACGAGTTGTCCTTCTGTTTCTTTATTTTCAAACGGATCCAGCACATCCGTGACTGGACGATCTAGCGCTTCCAGATCTTTGACGATTTGACCGATTTCTTTCCGGTCTTCCTCCGTCACTTTTTCCTTCAACGGGATGACGAGAGAAATCGTCTCTTCACTGGCTCCCGCTTTTTCTAAAATATCGGCTGCCCGTTGCGAATCCGCAGTATCGGCCAGCTGGATTGCCCCCGCTTCTTCAGCTTGTTTGGCGAGGTTTGGTGCGGTGAATAATAATCCTACGGTGACGATGAGCAATAATGCAAGAATTGCCCAGCGCCATTTGACGATTTGTCGCATATCTGAATCTCCTCTTCCTTTTATCTGTTTTTAGTCGTTCAACTGCAGAATTTCCTTGATTTTCTTAAAGGTTTCGATGAATTGAATGACTTCTTTTTCCTCGACCTTTCCTTCGATCAAACTTTCAAGATAAGCATAGATTTCCTGCTCCGCTTCTGTTGTAACTAACTGCCCTGACTCCGTCAGCGAAATGTACTTCGTCCGGTGGTCATCTTCCTTCCGTTCAATGATGACAAGTCCTTTTTCAGTCAGCTTTTTCAAACGGTTCGAGATCGCGCTTTTATGCACGCCCTGGATTGCGGCGAGACGTCCTGACGAGATCGGTCCATATTTACCGACAAGCTTCAGCACATGAAGCTGTTCCGGCGAATACATCTGCCAGACCGGTGATTCAACGGATTTTAAGACGCGTTCCGTCCCGTGGATCATGACTTCTTCAAACAGGAGGACTGCTTCACGTAGATTGTCTTTCATTATTAGTTTACCCCCTAAACTTATGGTGATAGTTTAGCCCCTCAACTAGGTAAATGTCAACTTTAAACTGTCACATTTACTGGTGCAGAAGAATACCTTTTTTTGTATGATGAAGGAAGAGAGGAGCATGCTTATGTTGACTTTATTTTGGATTGCTCTAGTCATCTGTCTCGTTGGTCTCGTCTTTACGTTACGGATCGCTAAGCAACCCTCGGAAGAGCGCTATGATTATAAGACGTCAGCAAAAAACATGTCTTGGATGTATTTCATCTTTCTTCCAATCATTCTAATTTTGTTAGGAATATTCTATTATGTTTTGACATGACATGAAACAGCACACATCAAGCGATGTGTGCTGTTTCATGTCACTTCAATGTTTTCGGACGGACGATATAGATGTCACATTTCGCATAGCGTGAGATGTTTTCCGACACACTCCCGATCATGATCCGTTCCATCGCATTCATCCCGACAGCCCCGCAGACAATCAGACCCGCGCCGACGCGTGGGGCGATGACTTTAGGAATCAGTGTTTTCGGAGAGCCGTTTTCGATGACGAGTTCGACAGTCTCGACGCCTGCTTCCTGTGCCCGTTTTTCGTAACGATCGAGCAGCTCTTGTGCATACTCCGTGACGTTTTGATCAATGAAACGTTTATTGGCACGTACGTTAGCAAATGTCTGAATATCGATGACATGGGCGATGACGAGCTTCGCATGATCGAGTTTGGCGAATTTGACTGCCTTCTCAAACGCCAAATCCGCCGTCTTAGATCCGTCGACCGCCACTAAAATCGTATGATATTGGCTCTCCTCCATCAGGAATCATCCTTTCTACGCGACTTGATTAAAACTTCCGGTCATTCTCGTTTTCAAGCGCTCGGTTTTCGTGATCCAGTTTCCGCTCGGCTTCGATGCCTTCTGGCTCCGTCTCAAGAATACTCTTCGGTTCTGGCGCTGGACGCGCTGCCCCCTCTTCGTCCGCTAACAGGACATATTCTCCCTGCTGGACACGCAGTACGTGTTGACGGATTTCCGATTCTGGTAATCCGAGTTCTGTGAAGGCTGTTTGGATTTCTTCCGCCGAAGCCGGTTTTCCTGTAAAGCGTTCGAATAATGTTCGTTTCCCGGAAACGATCTGTGCTGCGGATTGTCCGCGTAACATTGCCATATCCGTCTTATCTTGTAACACGACATATAAGTCTTCTTCGAGATAACCTGCGAAGTGTAAGTCCTCAATTTTTCGAATTAAATCCGTTTCATTCTGATAAACACCCATCCATTGTTTTTTACCCATGACATTTGTCTCCCCCTTTTTAACAGCTATAAGGGATATACCCCAAAACGTGCGAAAACATGACTAGGAAGAAGAAGACTTCGGCGGATACTGTCGAAACAGACGTTGTCGTTTTTGGAATACATGATAGCAACAAGAAAGAGCAACGATGATTCCGGCTCCAGCTAAAATCTGCGGGAATCGCAAGAGTCGATCGTTGAAGAAGAGTCCGATCAAATACCAGACGAGCACTAGTCCGAAAACCCAATCGGAGTGGATGATGATAAAAAGCAGTCCGCATAGAATAGCCGCACCGAGTGCGACGGTGCTCCATTGACGTTCGGTAAGACCGAACAAAGACGTGAATTGAAAATCTGACAAGATACGAAATGGCAAAATCAACAGCATCGTACTCATCCATGCGATCAATACAGAAAACGGAGACCGCATCCAAGGTGAACGCCGTGGGTGATGTTGAATTTTCATGTAGACTAGACAAAGGCTGATGAAGGAGATCGTCGTCCAGACCAATTCCCATGGTGGGCCGCTGATACTACTAATACCAAGCGTTATAAGTGATAATGACAGCCAACCACCGATGTCTTCAATCAGCTCCCGATCTGCGGGAAATGCTCGAACCGGTCGAATGCACCAAATCAAAAGAGTCGTAAAGGCGATACCGGCAATCGCATCAAAGAATGAGGCAGGTACGAGGGGAAGAGCAGGAATGGACACCGGACGTTGCCAAACGATACGTGCGAGTAAGGCAAATAAAAAGGATCCTAGATTCAGCAACCGTAAAAACGTTAAGAATTGCACGTCTCTCTTCACCTCCGCTTCGCATATGCGTTATCTTTCAATTCCCGTTGAAGGAAGAGGAAAAACAAAAAAAGAGTCTTTGTTCTGTCACCCGATTCCGGTAGGATGAAAAGAAAAGGAGGAACGAAAATGCATACTTTTTTACTTCCTTATCAGTACAACTTCATTCGTAATCAAGTAGAACTTTTACAGCATCAGTTTGCTGCTGTTCACGATCCCGATGTTCGTAATGCTGTCCGCTACAGCGCAGCTGAAAAAATATTCGATCTTTTACCGATGTTGACAGTCGAACAGGAAGAATTGCTGACACAGATTCGTAATGCAGAGACCGAACAACATCTACTCGATTATTTGACACAGATCACACCTTTCATCCTACCGTTTCCAGAAATCTCGGAATCGCGGATCCGACAGCTGTTCAAAAAAACGAAAAAGTTACATGTTCCGCCACTTCACTCCTTCGAATGGGCACATACGACGTTTTTAAGCTGGAACGATACCGGGAATCGAAAAAAATACTTCGTCTATCCTTTGGATGGTGAATGGATTGGCGTCGAGGGAACCTATATGCCTTCCATCCAAAAAGGGATTTGTGCAGTTTGCCATACGTATAGTGACATCACGCTCATCACGGCAACGACACGTCGTTCAACGGAACAGCATCAGACGATCGGTCATCATATGTGTATCGACAGTGATGCCTGTAATCAAGCTGTGACGAATCCGGATGTTATTGAAACGTTCTTAACACGTATCCAAAAGAAATGATATCCATCAAAAAAACACGTTCGTATGACTGATCCGACGAGGTTCGGTATACGAGCGTGTTTTTTAAATCTTCTTTACTGCTGCTTCATGTAAAAAAAATTGATTTTTCCCGCGACGTTTTGCCTCATACATTGCTAGGTCTGCTTGCTCGATCAAGTCCGATCGAGAGGCTGCATGCGCAGGGTAGACCGCTCCACCGATGCTTGCTGTTACCGGAAGTGGAATAATGCCATGGTGAAACGGCTGTCGGAACAAGGAAACGAGATGTTCTCCACACTGCACCACTTCTGCTTCTTGTTCAACGTCAAATAATAAGACGACGAACTCATCTCCGCCTTGTCTTGAAATGACTGTATTGGGCGGCAATTTCTTTTGTAAACGTGTCGTGACATCAATGATGAGTTGATCTCCGACCTGATGTCCATACGTATCGTTAACCTCTTTGAAGTGATCGATATCGATAAAGAATAATCCGACTTGTCCTTCACTCGCTTCCGCCCGGTACAAGGCATCTTGGAACAGTCGGGCGAACAAATAGCGATTCGGTAGTCCTGTTAAGGCATCGTGATACGCCATATGCCGCATTTCTTCCATTGCAGACGCTAGTGCTTCCGTTCGCTCTTCCACCTTCGCTTCGAGGTTTTCGCGCAATCGTTGATTATCAACGACGATCCGGATTTGACGCGAAATCAATAACGGGATCGCAATCATCAGACCAATCGTCAAACCGTTCCAATTGATTGTTTGTCGCGCCATCGTCACGAATAGAATCAATAAGAATAAATAAGGAGTGGTTAAACGCAGGACATCGATCCATCTCCGTGTAACATCAAGGGTAACGAGAGATTCCTCAGCATCAAAGCGGTACGCGGCAAGCCCGACAATCAGGACGGTCGCTAACCATAACGGATCGAGCCAACTTGAAGGAATCGGATAGTCAAATCGTTCGAGTACTACGTACAACAGATCGGCGAGTAACTGAAAATGAAACGCGAGTAGAATCAATAATAACGAGCCGCCATTACCACGCTTCATCAAACCAAAGAATAAGACAATCATTCCGCCGAGCAACAATAAATCACCGAGCGGATATCGAAGCCATAGAAGTGTTTCGATCGTCAGCAAGGCATTTGCTTCTAAATAGGGTGTCACTAAGTAGTGCCACGAAAGAGAGCCAGCAACGACTAAGATGATGAACTCATCGAACAAAAAGACCCGTAAATTGACTTCTTGTCGTCGATTGCGAAGGAAATAACCGAAAGCAATGATATAGATCAAAATTTGAAGACTGAAGACCAAGTCGATCCAATCAAACGGTTCCATTCGTGCTCGCCCTTGGAGGAAGTATAGGAGCTGTCCACATTCGCCTATACCAAGCATTGCATTAGCGAATAATAATAAGAGAAATAATCGATACGTAAAAGGGCGTCTTGTCTGACGTCGCTGTGCTTGCCAAATCAAATAGAGGGAGATGGTTACGCCACCAATCGTGAATAGACTGTTGACGACTTGTCCGATTGCCGTATCCGTACCTACATACGTCACCCAGCCGATATGTAGTAATAGCCATCCGATGACGATGACTGACCATTTTCGATACACGATGATCCCCTCCCTTTTTTATCCATAGTTCGTTTGTCCTATAGGTATATCGGTTCATCACTTCTGTTTATTCACCTTTTTTTATTTTATTTTTGCAAGCTTGACTATTTTGAACACAACAAAAAACCGTGCTCACACCTAAACGGTCCGAACACGGTCCAAAAATTGCCTCGCGCTACCTTTTAACTGGAACGTCGGTTCTCTTCCGCCGACTCCAGCAATTCAGTTAAACTAAGCGGTAAAACGATGATAAAACGACTACCTTTACCGACTTCAGATTCGACATGGATGACACCTTCATGCTCCTTGACGATTTCCTTACAAATCGACAAACCAAGTCCCGTTCCACCGATTCGTCGAGTATCCGAATTATCAACGCGGTAGAACTTATCAAACAAATGGGCAAGTGCATGATGTGGAATCCCAATTCCCTCATCCTTCACTTCAATGATCGCCTGATCGTCTTTCGTATCAATCCAGACATCCACACGCCCACCATCCGGCGAATACTTGATCGCATTGTTGATCAAATTACTCATCAACTGTTTGATCCGGTCCTCGTCCCCAACGATGAACGGACGGTCCGGACTCAGAAGTTGCAAGTGCAAATCGTGCCGCTCGCTCGAAGCGTCGTACAGCGACATCACCTGCTCCGTTAACGTAAACAGATCAAGATGTGCCATTTGATACAATTGGCCACCTGACTGCATGCGTTGAACATCTAAAAAGTCTGTCACCAAGTTCGACAGCCGTTCCGTCTCATTATGAATCGTCGCTAGGTACTTCTGCTGTTTGGAGTCATCGATTTTACGGTTGAGCATCAATTCCGTAAAGCCGTAAATGGATGAGAGCGGCGTTCGCAATTCATGCGATACGGTCGAGACGAGTTCCGTCTTCAGACGATCCGCTTCTGTTTCCCGGGTAATATCCCGTAAGACGAGAATGATTCCCTTCCACCCCCCGACGACATCGATGCGTTCAGCATAGACTTCCAAATGAGCAGTGTTGTTTCGAACATCAAACCGAACTTTATCCGGTGAAACGTTTCCGCTACGGATCAACTCGAGATA
Source organism: Exiguobacterium sp. TDN 0502 (assembly GCF_050846835.1). NCBI lineage: Bacteria > Bacillati > Bacillota > Bacilli > Caryophanales > Exiguobacterium > Exiguobacterium sp. TDN 0502. The sequence continues at coordinate 90,495 of NZ_JBOZGJ010000008.1, forward strand.
CGCATTGAACGCGTCGATGTCATCAACCACTTGACGCATCACATCGATGACATAATCACTCGACGGCAACGTCCGATCAATCGTGAACTCGGACTGCAGTTCAGGAATCAGTTCAAAGAGCGGACGGTTGACGTAGAGTTCATCATTTCCATCTTCGAGATAGATGATCGCTTCTCGGATGGAATCCAGTACCTGCTCTGTCTTCTCTTTCTCCTGACGCATTGCTTCATACGAACGCGTGCGCAGGAGCGATAACGTCATCTGTTGCGCGAATTCCCGAATATCCGTCAATTGTTGCCCTTCATACGCTGATTTATAGCGTACAAGATAGATGGCAGCAATCAGCTCACGCGTTTGCGGATCCTCGACTGGAATCGTCACTTCATAGGTACTGAAACTATAGGGATGTTCCTTTTTACGCGTAACACGTTTTTCCGATTGAAGGAATTCCCGTTTCCGGATAGACCGGTTGATGACAGATATCTCGTCTGTTAACAGCACATTTAAATACTCCATCGTCATTCCATTCGTCGTCGCACCAATGAACTCCCCTTCTTCATAGAGCAATAGGGCACCATATTCCGAGGATGTGATATCGATCATCTTTTGAACAATTGCTGGGTACGATTCGACGGTTTCTCGAACCGCAAGTGCCTCCGTCAATTCGCTACGTAAGCGGAGCTTTTCCTCATTTTTCTTCGTCGTTTGATAGGCTTCTTCGAGTTCTTCTTGCTGCGCTTGCAGTTCTTCTTGTTGCGCGAGCAACTCTTCACTTTGCGCCTGTAATTCTTCGTTTTTCCCCTGCATCGCATCCGTATGGGTATTCGTTGTTACGACCATCCGGTTAAAGGCAGCGCGCAGTAGTCCGATTTCGTCTGGTCGTTGCTCGGCAGCTTTATCAATCTCAATCGGTTCTTTCCGAGCGAGCTTCTGATTATCGTCGATTAAGCGTAGTAATTGTCGTGTCATCCGGCGCAGGAATGGGTGCACGAATAAAAGGATGAACGCGATAAGTACAACGATACTTGATATCCAAATCCATTGCGACTTCGCGACTTCGCTCCGCAGTTCCCCGACAGCTGCTTCTTGTTGTTGACTGAGATTCTTCCGGTAGTCATTTAGTGAAGACGATGCCTTCTCGATATCTGGTGTAATATCTAATGAACCGTCAGCATTCGGCTTGAGTCTTCCTTGTTCGACGAGTCGCTTCGCAACCGGTAAAGAGAATAGACTATCTCCCTGCAGGAAATCCTCGTTGATCCGGTTCGCTTTTTTTTCATTGACGTACGACTGCGTCAGCGGGAAAAGTGCATCGTAATACAGTTCATATAAATTCGTCATCTGTGCTGCGAACTCTTCTTCTTCATCGGTTTTTGCATTTCGCGAGAACCAGTCCGTCTCGCTTTTAATATCTGTCCGGAGTGCCTGAATCTCATCAAACCGTTCCTGGTTCCCGAAAATGACGAACCCTCGTAATCCAAACTGGACCGTTTGCCAATTGTCCCATAGATTGTTGGCCCGGCGATTTTGTTCACTGATCGTTTCAATGTTTTGTTTCGATGTTTCGATTCGTCCTTCCATGTAGTTATAGACAAAGAACGAAGTAATCGATACTACGATCAGCACCGCATAAAAGACGGTTAATAATTGTCGACCGATTCGTCGCCGAATCCAGTTCATCATGAATGTATCCTCCTCATCATTCAGAGAATGATGTTTTTCCACTTATTTTCTTAAGCATAATAGAAACAATCCAGAAGCAAAAGCTAGGATATACAAAAAAGACCTTTTTTCGAAATGTACCCGAAAAAAGATCTTCGTATTCCTTATTTTTTTGCTTTCTTGACTGTCATTGCAGTCACCGGACTGACTTGTCCTCGCGCGTTCTTGACATATACCGATAGTTTGGCTTTTGCCTTTTGCTTCGGAATTTTGACAGAATAGTTTCCTTTTGCAGAAACCGTTCCTTTGCCAATCACTTTTTTCTTCGAATCTTTTACATAGACACTCAATTTCTTTTCAGCTGTACCGGTTACTTTCGTTTGACCGGCATAGACTGACTTCACTTTTGGCGCTACTGGTGCTGGTAAGACTTTTACGATCGTCGGTTTACTTGTACGTTTGGCAATATCCGTCACGGTAACGATCAAACTTGAACCACCGACTTGTTTAGGTAACTTCACGCTGAAGTGACCTTTTGCGTCAACTTTCGTCGTAGCGATTTTCTTCTGCTTCGCATCTTTGACTGTAATCGTACCGCCCGCTAGAGCTGTACCTGTCATTTTCGTCGCACCGGCAAGAACCGGTTTGACTTTCGGTGCCTTTGGTGCTTTTCCAGCAACAACCTCTGTCCGCTCCGACGTCACGTCGAGACCGTTCGCGTAACGAATCGTCAAGACGGTCCGTTCTTTCTGACGCGGAATCTTCACACTATATTTTCCTGCATTGGCAGTCGTCGTAGCTAATTTCGTATTCGTAGTTTTTTCTTTACCACTCTTATCTTTCGTCACGATGGCTGCCCAGACTTCGACTTTCGTCCCGGTCTTGACCGTTCCTGAAACGAATAATTGATTGTCATAGACTTTAGCAACATTCCCGTTCAAATTCAGCTGAGAAATCGCGCGTGGAATACTGACCTTACCGTAACCTGCAACTGGACTCACGTATGCTGGGAACTCAGGCTCTATTTTTTCACCATCTTCGTCCTCATCTTCGAATTCATACCAGTCGTTCGGATTCTCGAATGCGAGTGGCTCTGCACTCTTCCGAAGAATCTGTTCGATTTGTGTAGGTGTCAGTTTCGGATTCAGTGACTTCAAGATTCCTGCTACTGCTGCAACGTGTGGAGATGCCATGCTTGTTCCATCCATATACACGGTATTCCCGTCAGGAATCAGACTTGCGACTTTCGTTCCCGGTGCCACGACATCAAGACCGATCCCGTAGTTCGAATAATCGGCGACCATTCCGAGTGGATTCGTCGCTCCGACTGAAATCGCATACTCTGAGTTCGCAGGATATCCGACCATCATATCGTAATCGTTTCCTGAAGCGGCAACGACTGTGACACCGTGGTCAGCTGCATATTTCATCATATAAGCCATCGTCCGGCTTTCACCACCACCAAGGCTCATGTTGATGACTTTCGCACCTTTGTCGACCGCGTACTTGATACCAAGGGCAATCGCATCCGTGTCTCCTTCGCCATTTGCGTTCAAGACTTTGACCGGAAGGATTTGTGCCGACTGATGAATCCCTTGAATGCCGTAATCATTGTTCATCGTCGCCGCAATGACACCTGCTACGTGTGTTCCATGGCCGTTATCGTCAATCGCGTCTCCATCGCCGTTGACAGAAACATAGTTCTTCTCATTCGCGATATCGACTTTTCCTTGAAGATCTTTCAAACGGTAGTCGACCCCTGTATCGATGACTGCGATTTTGACGGGTGCTAATTTTTGATTTCCAAAACGTTGTTGGAAAGCGTCGAACCCGATCCCGACGTTATCAAATTGTTCAAAGGCAGTCTTTTTATTGACAGCCCACTGATAGTCAAAGTTAATATCGCTCGTTGCACGGTACGTCTGTACCTTTTCGACGTACTCAACGGCTGACGAACGGTTGAGCGATTGTTTTAACGCTGCTGCCGATTGCCCTTTGACGCTCGGGTCTTCCGTCACGATAACGAAGTCCCCTGCATTGCCAAGGGATAAACGTTCTACGTCTGTTGCTTGCACACCTGCAATCTTCATCGAACGGTTCATCTTACCTGGTTTTAATTTGACGATATAACGTGTCGCTTCCTTAGATTGAATATTCATTCCCATAGACTGGAATGTATCGCTTAATGTGCTTCCGCTTAACTTAGTGATGTCCATTTTGTTCGCGTATCCATCAATTTCTTCTGCAATCACAGCAGGTGACGCATCCCGTGATAATTGATAGAGACGATCGACAGCTTGCTGATCGGCTTTCGTCAGTGTGTACGATGTGCCACGTACGAGCGCCTCCATTGCAGGCTTCAACGTTTTCAAATCTTCATATGCTTGTTGACGTTTTTCTTTATTGAAGACTAGTGTTTTGACGACGTAAGGAGATGCTTTGTAATAGAGTGATGTCAAAGCACGTCCTGCCTCTGATTGACTAAGCACCTGTTTTTGAATCGAGTGCATGAGGGCAAGCATCGGTTTCTCTTCTTTTGTTTGCTTGAGCGCTTCTTCCGCCATACAACTGATGTCATTGATCGGCTCATATTCGACCGGTAACTTGACGTTATTGTATGTCAGCTTGGCATGTGCTGCTTTTACTGTCTTTCCTTCCTCGATATACGGGTAATACTCGACTTTGACATAATAAGGTCCGTCCCATGCGTATGGAACGGCTAACTTGGTTGGTGCTTTTTCGTTCGGCTCCGCTTCTGTCCGGTAACGATCGAATGTATCATCTTCGACAGCCATCGCTTCACTCGGATACGCTGTTACTTGGAGCGGTTGATCCGTATCAATGGATACTTCAAAATGGGATGCCGATTTTTCAACTCCCGCTTCATGGTCGACACGATACCAGTATGTATTTTTTTCTTCTGTGCCTGTTTCAAGTGTCGTTTCTTGTCCTGCTTTCAAAAGTGTTGCCTTAGCAAGGGCTGTCTCTGCCTTTGCCGTCGTAGGTCCTACTCCGAGTGTCAATACGAGACAGCTCAGCATGACCCAAATCATCAGTTTCTTCACGCCTGTTCCTCCTTCAAGATGGATGTACTGTATCTTGATTATAAACAGGATATGGATAAAATGGGTATTTATTTTTTGGATGTATCTTACAATTTTGAAAGAAAAGGCATCCAGTGTTTCAATACACTGAATGCCTTTAGATAATTATTTAAAATCAGCTACGTATTCGCTATAGCCTTCTTGTTTCAAGTCTTCTTTCGGGATGAAACGTAAGGCAGCCGAGTTCATACAATACCGAAGCCCTGTTGGTTTCGGTCCATCGGAAAAGACATGCCCGAGATGCGCATTTCCATGTCGGCTCCGGACTTCCATTCGTTTCATTCCAATCGAAAAGTCGCTTTTTTCAATGATGTTACCGGGTTCAAGTGGTTTCGTGAAACTCGGCCAGCCCGTTTTTGAATCGTATTTATCATTTGATGAAAACAACGGTTCACCAGAAATCAGATCAACATAGATTCCGTCTGCCTTTAAGTCATGATACGGATTGTCAAACGCCGGCTCCGTTCCGTCTTTTTGAGTCACCTTATACTGAATATCCGTTAGCTTTTTCTTGATTTCCGTATCCGTTAATTTCGGATAGGTCGGTATATCGAGTTTCGGCTGATCGTTCCAGTGCTGGTCAATGAAGTCATCCCGTCCGGAAGCTGCTCGATAAAACTTATATTTCTTTTCATTCGTTAGATAGTAATCCTGATGGTACGCTTCCGCTTCATAAAAAGGACCTGCTGCAATCAACGGTGTAATGATTTTTTCATCAAAGACCCCTTGCTGCTGAAGTGCCTCTTTCGATTGTTCCGCGGTCGCCTTTTGTTCCGCATTCGTATAAAAAATGGCTGTCGTGTATGACTCTCCTCGGTCGACGAATTGACCGTCTGCATCCGTCGGATCGATTTGGCGCCAATAAACGTCCAGGATTTGTTTATATGAGATGACTGCAGGATCGAATGTAATCAATACAGCTTCGCGATGTCCAGTTGTCTCGGATGAAACCTGATTGTAAGTCGGCTTTTCGACATCACCACCGGTATATCCGGAAATGACGGATTTGACTCCTTTTAGCTCTTCGAACGGTGGCTCCATACACCAGAAGCACCCTCCGGCTAAAATCGCCGTCTCTTCCGGTTGATAATCCAGTTCCTTACTGCCACTTGATTTCGCCTGTTGCTGCTGGAATACGAAGTAACCACCGACGATGATGACGACGAGACCGATGACCGATAAAATCGTCCACATTCGCTTCTTCATCTCCCTTCGCCTCCTTTATTTAGCTTACGTCGCATGACGTCTATTGGATGTTCTTTTATTTAACTGTACCGCGCTAATGCCGTCTTGTCGTAGCATCTGCTCAAACAGAGCACATTGCCTGATTCGGATTAAAGAAGTTCAATCAGGGAATAGGGTCTATAACTTAAAACACCAGGAGGGGTATTTATGTTCGACTATACGGTTACATCGCATCACAATCTGGAGCACGTCATCTCTCAACTGAAGCAGGCTCTCTCGGAAGCATCGTTCGGTGTCTTATGGGAATTTGATTTAGCAAAAAAATTCGAAGAAAAAGAGCTTTCGTTTGACGAAAACTATCATATCCTTGAAGTATGTCAACCAAAAGAAGCGCACCGTGTCGTCTCCCACGATCTACGGGCCGGTTACTTTCTGCCCTGCAAAATCGTTGTCTACACAGAAAACGGACAAACGAAAATCGGTATGCCAAAACCAACTGCCTTGATGGACTTAGCAGACGAAGCAGCACTAAAGACAGTCGCAGAAGAAGTGGAGCACACGTTACGTCACGTAATCGATCAGTCCGCTCAATAAGAAAACGCTCTACCTGTACGCATTTCCACTGGGAAATATCGTGTAGGTAGAGCGTTCTTGTGTTCATAAGATATCGAGCCAAATCTTCACGGCTGTCGCTAAAATCAGGACAGCAAGAATGATCTGGAGAATTTTTGTGTTCATCTTCTTCCCGGCGATTGCGCCAAGGGGTGCCGCAATTAAACTAGCTACGACCATGATTGCTGCCGGACCCCAGTCGACTTGTCCTGTCGTAATTTTACCGACCGTTGCGCCAATCGACGAAATGAACGTGATCGCTAGTGACGAAGCAATCGTCATCCGTGTCGGAATCTTCAAGAGGACGAGCATGATCGGGACGAGTAAAAAAGCACCTGCCGCCCCGACGATCCCGGCTCCGACACCTACGATGAATGCCGATACCGCCGCAATGGTTTTGTTGAACTGGACCTGATCAAGTGGAATGTCGTCGATTCCCTTTTTCGGAACGAACATCATGACTGCTGCCGTTAACGCAAGAACACCATAGACGATGTTGATCGTGTCTTCAGCCAGGATATTGGAACCATACGCACCGATGAAACTACCGATTAAGATTGATCCCCCCATGTAGACGATCAATGATTTATTCAAATAACCGCCTTTTCGGTAAGCCCAGACGCCACCAATCGTCGCAAAAAAGACTTGAATCGCACTGATCCCCGCAACCTCATGGGCAGAAAATGCTGCAAAGCCGAGTAGCGGCGGGATATACAATAACATCGGATATTTAATGATTGAACCGCCAATTCCTAACATCCCTGAAATGTAGGATCCGACAAATCCGATTAAGAAAATCGTCACGATAAAACCGAATTCCATCGTTCATCACTCCTTAAAAAAGAGAGCCGTAAATCAGCTCTCTTTTCGAAATTAACCTTTTTGAATCCAGAATTTTAGGACGCTTGCTTCTTCTTCATGTTTGACGAGTTCATGACCACCTGATGTTGCCCACGCCTGAAGATCGTTTTTTGCCCCTTTGTCCGTTGCATGGACTTCAAGGATTTGACCTGATTCGAGTCCAGCGATGGCTTTTTTTGTTTTGACGATCGGCATCGGACAAGCGAGTCCTTTTGCGTCGAGTACGAGTTCTGATTTCATGTTGTATTCCTCCTGAATGAGTTGATGTTCGTTATGCGTCGGTTTAGCGTACCGCACAGCGGTTCGGTCCGACTTCCATTTCCCGTTGTGTCTCAAGATCGGGTGTCTGTTTCCCCATGTTCGTTTCACGGATATCTTGATACGCGTTCGGTTGTGGTGGCAGGTTCTCTGTAACCATCTTCCGGAACGTTGCTTCATCGTCGATGTTGAGACCATGATTGTTCGCAAGCAAGATGCTTAATTTTTCCGCTACACTGCCATCCCTGTTCAATTCTTCAATGATCATGAAATGTGCCGGTAAGACGATTAATTCTGGTGAAAGATCACGATACGTATTGTAGAGCGAATCGCGTAAGTCGCCGACCCAGTCTTCCGCGAGACCGGCTAAATCCGGACGACCAATCGAGTCGATGAACAAGATATCCCCAGTCAATAAATAACGCTGATCGACGATGAATGAAGTCGATCCAATCGTATGTCCTGGGGAATAAAGAGCGCGTACTTCAATCGCTGTATCCCCCACTTGAACCGTACTACCGTCTTCAAGTGGTGCATAATCGAATGTGACATCCGTCGCATCTTTTGGCGGCAACCAGTATGTCGCGCCTGTTTTTTCGGCGATGTCGCGTCCTCCAGAAATATGATCCGCATGAAGATGTGTATCAAACACATGCTTAATCGTGACGTTGCGTGATGCGGCATAATCCAAATACACATCTGTCATTCGTGTCGCGTCGATGAGTACGGCCTCTCCTTCTGAGATGACCATATACGAGAGACACCCTTTACCGATTCGAACGAACTGAATGACTTCGCCTTGATCAGTTCCTGTTTCGTTCAGCGTTCCGAGTGAAATCGGTTCTAGATGTTCACTCCATGCTTTCATACCGCCTGACAGATACGATACGTCTCGTCCTGCTTCTTCTAGCATATCGGCGACGAAAATCGATGACCCTTCTTTTGCGCAAACGACGAGGACATCCTGATCCGTCGGAAGCTGATCGAGAATCTCCTCGACACCATCCAACAATTCAAAATACGGCATGTTGAGGTACTTGAAGTTCTCTCCTTCGATTTTCCAATCTTGAAACGCATCCTCATTCCGGACATCTAAGATGAACAGAGACTCACGTCCAATGATTTTTTTCGTAACTTGTGCGGCTGTCATTGCTTGTGCCATATCTACTCGTTCCTCCTCTACTTTACACTGTTGTATTATATCGCTGAAACGAGTGTCGTCGTCTCAGACGCCCATTCCTGCATACCCGGTACGACATTGTGGACCGTATACCCCTTGTCACTGAGCTGTCGGCATGCCAAGTCACTTCGGCTACCTGTCCGGCAGATGACATAAATCGTCTGATTTGAATCCAGTTCTGCATGGCGTGTCTCCAGTTCGCCTAACGGAATATTGATGGCTCCCGGTACATGGGCGAAGGCATATTCTGCTTGTTCACGAACATCAAGCACCGTGATCGAGTCGTCTTGGCGTGCTGCTTCGACTGTTGCGTTATCGACGGTTTGAGCGAATGCTGCTAGTTCCGTGACATCACCTGTTGATTTCCGAACGTAATGACGGAGTACTTCGCCTTCTTCAATCGTGCCTAAATAATGATTGCCGGTGCTGTTTGCCCAGGCACGGAGATCTGCAGTTGATCCTTTATCCGTCGCCTGGACTTCGATGACTTGTCCTGGTTCTAACGTCTTGATCGTTTTTTTCGTCCGAACGATCGGCATCGGACAAGCGAGACCTTTGGCGTCCAATACGATATCTGATTTAATCATAGTCATACAATTCGCTCCTTTACGGTGTGGGGTATTATTTCATTTCGCCTTCGTACGACATCATGCCGCCATCCATGTTCGTCACGTCATATCCTTGTCCTTCGAGATATGTCGTTGCGCGACCACTGCGCGCACCAGAACGGCATACCATGACATACTCTTTTTTCTTGTCGAGTTCGTTCATCTTGAATTCGATCAGACCGAGCGGGATATGGATCGCTCCCGGAATCATCCCTTCTTTGACTTCATCGACTTCCCGGACATCAATGACGTTCAATTGTTCCCCACGTTCAATTTTTTCCTGTACTTCTGTTGCTGTCATGCGTTTCATGTTCAATTCCTCCTCTTGATTCGATTTAGCGCCAGGCATTCATTCCGCCACGGACTTCCGTGACATTTGAATAACCGGCTTTTTTTAGTACTTTGACGGCTTGTTTGCTGCGCATCCCGCTTTGACAGATGACGAGCACTTCTTTGTCTTTCGGGATTTGATTCAGTTGACTGTTTAGCGTTTGTAACGGAATGTTCTTAAACCCTTTAATGTGATTGCCTTTAAATTCTGCCGGTGTTCGAACATCGAGATAAAATCGTTGCCGGTCGTTTAACAACGGCTTCAGTTCCGTCGTCGACACTTGCTTGACACCTTTTGTTGGTGCAAACATCTTGTATGCAAGATAGGCGACGACGATCAGTAAAATAATCGATAGTACATCCATTGCGTCATGCCTCCTTCAATTAGATGAATAGATTGACGTTTCCGTTCTCGGCATCGGCAAGATATGCAGCGACACCTGCATACTCAATCCCGTCGTGTAATTCTTCCTGTTTCAAACCGAGTAAATCCATCGTCATCGTACAGGCGACGAGTTTGACATCCTGCTCTTTCGCTAATTCGATTAAGTCCGGAAGCGGCATCGCATTGTGCTTCTTCATGACGTTTTTAATCATTTTTTGACCTGCACCACCGAAATTCATTTTCGAGAGTGGCATCTTATCAGCACCACGTGGCATGAACTTACCGAACATCTTCTCAAGGAATGTTTTATCCGGCTGGATCGGTTCATCTTTACGCATCGCATTCAAACCCCAAAAGGTATGGAAAATCGTGACTTCGTGATCGTATGCGGCTGCACCGTTGGCAATGATATAAGCTGCCATGACTTTGTCGTACTCTCCACTAAATAAAACGATGGTTGTTTTTTTCGTATCTGACATGAACGTAATTCCTCCAAGTTTTTACCCTAAGGGGTATATTAATTCGTAAAAATTTTTCATCTGCTTTTCATTAAGAGTTGAACAGCCTCTGCAACGGCTTGTTCATGATTTTCCGTCGCATCATCCTGACGGACACAGTCGATCAAGTTTTCACTGACGACGAGACCGATGACGCGATCGATTGCACTACGTGTAGCGCTCAGTTGTGTGACGACATCCTTACAAGACGCCTCTTCTTTCATCATTCGTACGATTCCGTGGATTTGTCCTTCAATCCGATTCATCCGATGAATGATGCGATCTTCATAACCGTTTTCCATATGAAGTCCATCTCCTTTTTTAAATGTGACATACGTCATACCTCGTTGGTACATTTCATACAATAATACCTATAGGGGTATATGTCAACGAAAAAGATTTTCGATTTCACGTCTTTCTCAAGAAACCGAAAATTCATTTCTATTCAACCCACCCAGTTCGTCCGTAAATAATCAATCCATCGTTCTGCTAAACGCGTCGGCATGTTTTCTGGTAACAGATAGCGAAACGTTCGTTTAGAAATTCCTTTTGCATGCAGAGTGAAGTCGGCAGGAAACGATCCGACAAGCCGCTCTGATAGTGCCGCAATGCCACTTCCGTTCAGAACGAGTTGGCGTGCTAAATAATTGGCATCTACCGTAATTGTCCGTGCAGGTATGATGCCGGACGCCTGCAACCAACGGTCGAGAGCGTAACGTGAAGCAGAACCCGCCTCCCGAACAATCCAGGTCGCCTCTTCTAATGGGAGATCCGCCGCTCCGATAATATGCAATTGATCTTCTGCAAAGATAATTTGTTTAATCCCATCAAGTGCTACTTCTCCTTCAATCATACCGATATCAATCTCACGGTGACGTAATGCTGCAGTGACCTGATCATGATTCATAAGTTGGACGTTTAATGAAACTTCGGAATGGGCGGAAGAAAACAGACGAATCATTTCATCTAGTAACATTTCGTGAATCGTATGTGTCGCCCCAATCCGTAGAGTACCTTGGAACACACCTTCCGACTCATCCAGTTGAGACTGCATCTGTTCCAGTTGGTATAACATTTCCTTCGCATGACGATAGACGATCCATCCCATATCCGATACTTCGATTCCGGTCGCAAAAGAGTCCCGGATCAGCAATGGATGACCGACTTCTTCTTCAAGACGTTTCAGATGAACGCTGACGGTTGGTTGCGAAAGAAACAATTGATCTGCTGCTTTCGTAAAATGGCGTGTTTCAACGAGTGTGACGAACGTTTTGAGTTCCGTTAACTTCATCCTCTTCCCCCTTTATATTACGTTTTATAATTACTCATATATAAATAATTCATTTTTGTAATCAAGATTCCTCTTTCATACTAAAAATATCACTTAAAAAAAGAAAGAAGGATGACTTCATGATTTATATGTCGTTTGTTGTGTTAGGTGCAATCATCGGTGTGCTATCCGGCTTTTTTGGAATCGGTGGCGGCATCATCCTGACCCCGCTTTTATTAATTCTTGGGTATGAAGCCAGTACTGCCATCGTCCTCAGTCTGTTGTTGACGCTTGGTTCAACCATTACCGGTACACTCTCGCATCTCCGGCTAAAAACATTTCGCTTTCGCGATGCCGGCATCATCGGTCTGTCGGGAATCATCGGTTCGGCATTGATTACACCGGTCGTCTTTTGGCTTGAACGGCATGCTGGTGCTGATGTCGTCTTATCAAGCCTCTATATCGTCTTACTGATTGGTTTTTCGATTCAGTTCCTTCGTCCTCGTTCAAAAGAGCTTCCGTCTTTTCCGGTCAATGATGCTTCGATCGTAAAGCTCGCTGTCATCGGTCTGGCTGCCGGCATCCTCTCTTCATTGATGGGTGTCAGCGGTGGCTTCTTGCTCACCCCTCTCTTGATCGGCTGGGTTCGCTTCCCGCTCAAACAAGCAATTGGAACGAGCATCGCCTCTGCGACATTAATCGTTCTCGGAGGAGTGACGAGTTATGTTGCTTCCGGAACCAGTGCCCCGTTATCACTCGGGATTGCTTTAATCATCGGTGCGTTCATCGGCTCACCACTCGGCGCGTCGCTCTTGCATCGCTTCAATGAACCGTTCGTCCAAAAGACGTTAGGGATTTTTTATGGCGTCGTCGCTTTAAGTGTCGTCGTCAAAGTGTTCGGTCTTCCTTACCTGTCGCTCGTGTTACTCGCTCTCTTCACACTGAGTCTGCTGAGCGTATTCGGATACCGTGTACTTAAGACGACTTGATAAAAAAAAGCAGCTGACACGCCGTCAGCTGCTTTTTTGCGTACGAAGTCGTTAACGTACATTCTCTTCTTTGATTTTTTGCGGTTTCATGATTTTCGCTTCTTTCTTTTGACGCATCCGTTCCGCATTCATCAGTCCCCCTAACATCAGGACGACAGCCGATAGATAGAACCATGTCATCAAGACGATGATTCCGGCAAGCTGACCGTATAAGCGGTCATAACTGCCGAACTCAGCGTAATAAGAGAAAAATTCCGAGACGACCTGCCAAGCGATCGTTGCGAACACTGCTCCGGGAAGTACCTGACGAATCGTCAATCGGACACTCGGTAAGATACGATACAATAAGATGAAAAAGACAAGTAAGAACAGCGTACCGAGACCCCAACGAAACAAGAACCAAATCCAGGAGTAGTTCGTCACGAAATCAGCGACGATCGAAAAATGATTGATGAAACGACGTGTCAACTTCTCCGCGATCGGAACGATCAATGAAATCGGAAGGATGATCATCATCCCGATCGTAAAGGCGAAATCCTGCAACAGTCCGCGCCAAAACGGAGCCTTCCGTGTCACTTCAAGCGCATCATTCAAGGAACGAACCAGTGACTGAACGGACATCGAAGCGAGCCAAAAGGCAGCGAGGAAACTGATCGAGGCAAGCTTGAATCCACCCTGATCAAAAATCCCGACGACGTTCCGCTGAATCAAATCATACGTTTCAGCCGGTGCAAACGGTCGAATCAAATCAAGTACGTTATCTGATGTAAACGGTAGGAACGAGACGATTCCTACAACGAATAATAAGAACGGGAATAAGGACAACATTAAATAATAGGCAAGCTGAGCCGATTTATCAAAAAAGGCTTCCCCAAAAAAACGGGCAAATACAGGTTTGATTAAAGACATACGATTTCCTCTCTTTCAATTCATTCTCTACACTATCCCCCATTTCGTCCTTCTTTTAAACTTTTGGAAGTCTTTTGAACTTGTAACATCCTTAGCCATCATTCAAGTTTGGCGCTTCGTTTCTTCACAGGGTACACTAAGAACAGAGATTATATCGTGCTTGTTTTTCAGAAAGGATTTCGATTCGTGGACTCATTCATTCAAACAGAAGCAGAACGCTTCTTTACTTCTTATATAGAGCAATACCCCGAAATGTCCGAACGTCAGCAGGAAGTCGTTCGTTCCATCGAGGAGACCGGCACCTATGAGCAGACGACTTCCGAACTCGCGTTTGGCGCCAAGCTCGCCTGGCGTAACAGCAATCGTTGTGTCGGACGCTTGTTTTGGGAGCAGCTTCATGTGTTTGACGCACGGAATGCAGTGACCGTCGAGGCGGTGCGTGATGCTCTCTTTGAACATATTCGCTTTGCGACGAACGACGGACGGATTCGCTCGACGATCACGATTTTCCACCCGACGCGGGTCCGGCTCCATAATCATCAGCTGATTCGTTATGCTGGTTATGAGACAAACACAGGTATCATCGGTGATCCTGCTTCGGTACAACTGACGCGTCAATGTGAAGCGCTTGGTTGGACGGGTGCTGGAACACCGTTTGATATCCTCCCCCTTTTGATTGAACTCGATGGTCAGATCAGTCTGCATCCGATTCCAGACGAACTTGTTCTTGAAGTCACGATTACGCATCCTGACTATGACCTGTTCGCTGGTCGCGAAGTCCGCTGGTACGCAGTCCCGATGATCGCTGATATGCAACTCGAAATTGGAGGAATCGTCTATCCATGTGCTCCGTTTAACGGATGGTACATGGGCACAGAGATCGGTGCCCGTAATCTTGCCGATACCGATCGTTATGATTTCTTACCGCTCGTCGCGACCCAACTCGGTCTTAACACATCGCGTGAGCGTTCACTTTGGAAGGACCGGGCACTCGTCGAACTGAACGTCGCTGTCCTTGAGTCTTTTGAGCAGGCTGGTGTCACGATCGTCGATCATCATACCGCCGCAAAACAGTTCGCTCGTTTTGAAAAAAACGAAGCAGCGTGTGGTCGTGCTGTCACTGGTGACTGGTCCTGGCTCGTGCCACCGATGAGTGGTGCAACGACGCATATGTTCCATAAAGATTATGACCCTGAAATCAAACGACCAAACTTCTTTCCAAAATCGACACAGACGGTACCTGTCGTCGGTTGTCCGTTTCATCAAGGTGCTCTGAAATGAGTTATGTCGAGCAGTTACGTCAAAAGATTGGTCATGATCCGGTCATTCTCGTCGGATCCGTCGTACTCGTCATACAGAATGAGCACATTCTGCTGGAGCAACGCAACGAAGCACAAGCCCGCTTTGGTTTGCCGGGAGGATTGATGGAATGGGCCGAATCACCGGAAGAGACCGCTCGTCGAGAGCTTAAAGAAGAGACTGGCTTAGAGGTGGAACGATTGATGTTACTCGATGTATACTCCGGTCCGCAATACGTGACGACCTTAGCGAACGGAGATGTCTTTCAAAGCGTCACCCTCGCTTATATCGGAGAACATCCGGTTGGAACGTTAAAGCAAAGTGATGAGAGTATCAAACTTCAGTTCGTTCCACTCGACGACTTACCCGATCACTTGGTCGGTTCTCACGCTCGAATGATTGAAGACTATAAAAAACGCCGCTAAAGCGATAGCGGCGTTTCAGATTGCAGACAAATGGACTGACTCAAAAAAGAATGACTTGTCTTTTCACGCCCTTTCCTCAGGCGAGACACAAGCCAGTTTTCTCGCTCTATTCGAGCAAGAAACGGGTCTTGTTCGTCTCTGACAGCGCAAAGTTGCGCTTTTTCCTGTAGGAGTGGCGTGTGACCCGTCATTCTTTTTATACCGAGGGATCAGAGAAGCGTTTTGTTCACTCGACATCGCTTCCTAGGGAAAAACAAGCAAGAGCGATCCTGCAGCGAAGCGAAGCGGCGCGATGCTTGTCCCAGGAAAACGATGCGAGACGAACAAAAAGCGCAATCTTTTTCGTTAGAGAACAATTGCACTTTGTCTTCAGTCTCAGATGCCGCTAAAGTGATAGCGGCGTTTTTTATAGATTCTGACGCATGATGTATTGTTTCAATTCCCGCTGAGTCCATCCTTCCGAACACAACGCTTCCCACACAACCCGATTCGTTGATTGATAATGATAGGTCGTTCCCGGTAGATGACGGACGACTTCTGTCGCATGCTTTGCTTTTTGTTCCGCCGGACCGACGATGGACAACAATGCTGACTCCGCTACGGCGACGACACTCTCCTCAATCTGGTAATAGTTCGTCTGGAGTCGCTGCATGACATGTGGATCCTGTTGCCAGATGTATTCTCCTTGAACGTCGTATTGTTTCAAGAACTCCGCTTCTTCGATGACGGGCGGCGTCGGCTCCTGCCGGTTTTCGGTAATATGAAAATAGCCGATTTCACCGCTGATTTTATAATCCAGCGATTCATATAGACGAATTGCCGGATCGTTTCCCTGAATGACTTCAAGCATCAATAGATCCATTCCGATCTCTTTCGCATAGCTAAGTTGAGCCTGATATAATGCTTTCGCAATTCCCATCCGCCGATACTGTGGTGAAATCCCGAGCCCTCCACATCGCATGACACGTTGTCCGTCGATTTCCTTCCAGCCGTTCAACCACAGTCCGACCGGTTTGTCCCCATGATAGGCGACAAACGAATGCTCCAGCTGGTTCCCGTCACGCTCCAGAATCCGTTCTTGAAACTCTGCTTCAGACAAATGCAGAGGAATCAGATAATCCTGAAATCCATCCTGCATCGTTTGATACGCCATCTTTACATCAGGTGCTCTCCGAATATGAATCATTGAAACGCCTCCTTTTCCACTGAGCAGTTTCGCTATCCTCCTTCTCATTTCCTGCATACAAAAACACCCCTGTTGCCAAGGGTGTCCCTACTTATTGAATTTTTGACCGGCTTCGACCATAACCGAAGTAGACGATCAGACCGATTGCCGTCCAGACGAAGAACGCAATCCATGTGAATTTCTGCAAGTTGACCATTAACATGATACACGCGAGGACTGACAAAATCGGTAAGACCGGTACGAATGGTACTTTAAAGGCACGCTTCAAATCAGGACGCGTCCGGCGTAAGATGATGACTGCGACTGAGATGAGCGCGAATGCTGCCAGTGTTCCGATGTTGATCAATTCAGCAAGTGTACCCAGTGGAACGAATCCGGCGATCAAACCGGCGATTGTTCCGAGAATCCATGTCGCTTTGACCGGTGTATGTGACTTCTCATTGACGTCCGAGAAGACTTTCGGTAACAATCCATCACGGCTCATCGCGAACAAAAGACGAATCAGACCGAATGTCATGACAAGGATAACGGTTGTCATCCCAACAATCGCACCTAAGTCGACGAATCCGGCGACCCAGTCCTGACCTGCTACTTTTAACGCAAGCGATACCGGACTATCGACACCCTCGAACTGTTTGAACGGCACGATCCCGACCATGATGGCAGAAACGACGACGTAAAGTACTGTAACGATGGCAAGCGACCCTAAAATCCCGACCGGTAAGTTACGTCCCGGATTTTTGACTTCTTCCGCGGCAGACGTAACGGCATCAAATCCGAGGTACGCGAAGAAGGCAATCGCTGACGCCTGCAAGATTCCGCTCATTCCGAACGGCGCGAACGGTTTGTAGTTCCCCGGCTCGACATACCAAATACCAACGACGATGAACAGGACGACCACGGCGACTTTAACGAGTACCATGACGTTGTTGACGCGTTTTGTTTCTTTGATACCGAGTGAGAGTAACAGCGTAATGACCATCAGAATTAAGAACGCCGGTAAGTTAAAGAACGTCTCACTACCCGGCACCGCTCCCGGAGCCGCAGTCAGAGCCGTTGGTAAATGAACACCAAAACCGGCTAAGAGCGACTGGAAGTATCCTGACCAGCCGGTAGCGACTGCACTTGACGCGAGTCCATATTCCAAAATGAGACACCAGCCGATGATCCAGGCTACCAGTTCACCGATTGTCGCATAAGTATACGTATATACACTGCCGGAAACGGGAATCATCGATGAAAACTCTGCATAACATAGGGCTGCAAGGGCACAAACGACAGCGGAAATAATGAATGAGACCGGTAAAGCGGGTCCTGCATAAAGAGCCCCTGTTCCTGTCAGGACAAAGATGCCGGTTCCAATGATGGCACCGATTCCGAGCAAAATTAAATCAAACCCTGATAAATGACGTGCCAGCTTGGAATGTTGTTTCATATCCATCATAACGCTGACATCTTTCTTGCGAAGCAAACTCATGTTTCATCCTCCGAACTTTTCTCTTTTTTCTGAATATTCAAATCATTGAGGTAATTGACTTTCTAATCATAACAAACGATGTCAGGTTCGATAAGTCTTTTTTTCTGTATTTTTTCACAAAGTGGTCAAACCAATTTTGTGAAAAGACGACAATGCGTTGATGCATCAACGCAAAAACGTCCTTTCCTCCGTTTAGGAGAAAAGGACATCCTGTCGTCACGGACGATCGTTTGGATGATCGAGGTTCGGACCTTTGTGTTCATCTGGATCAATCGGATAGTCATCCTGTTGGGCCAGATCGTTTTCCGGCAAGGCACCTTTTGGCGTACCATGCGTCGTTTCATCAGATGAAGCGTCAGATGAAGACGAACGTGCAGAACGTGGTGCCCGGTCCGGTGTCACGTCATCTGCTGCTTGTGAAGCTGCACCTTTTGCAGCATCTTTCAAGCTCGGTGATGACGAAGATGTTGTAGACTTACTTGGAAGATTCGATGTGTCGACTTCCGTGTTCTCTGCTTTCTTCTGCAGACGATCGAGATAACGTGATGCATTGTCACGTCCACCGAGACCAAAGGCGAGACCGAAAGCAAGAGCAAGGGCTCCAAGAATCAGGATGAAGGCCGAGTTGACGATCGTATCGGCAACACCGAGTTGATCAAGTGCCATGAAGACGGCAAGTGCAAGAATCGCATATTTCGCAACGCTTGAGAGGACTTTCAGTTCAGAGTTCCCGAACAGGCTGTCCATCGTACGTTTGACGAGATTGCTGACGATGATCCCGATTGCTAGGATGACGATTGCTGTCAAGACGCTTGGCAAGAAGGCGAGGACAGCACGACCGAGGTCGACCATGAAGTTGAGACCAATCAAGTTGAACGCTTCGACGACGAAGAGAACGACGATGACGATTTCAACGAGAACACCAACGATAGATGATGGTGAAGTGGATGCCTGATTGGCGTCCCATGTTCCGATTTTCAAATGACGCGTCAGATTGTTGAACCCAAGACGCGATAAGAGATCCGTGACGAACTTCTTGACGAAACGTCCGACATATAGACCGACGAGGATCAGAACGATACCAACGATGATGTTCGGAATCATACCGAGGACATCGTTTAACATGTTGATTGCTGGTCCTGTGATGCCTTTAATGTTCAATTGATCGAGTGCTGAAATCGTGATTGGAATCAGAATCAGGATGAAGACGACTGTTCCAAGAATCGACGACAGTGATTTAGAATCTTTTTGATCCGTTGATCCAAGGTTAAAGCGAGCTGCAAATTTATCTGTTCCAACAGCATGTAGGAAATTCGTTACGATATCGCGAACGATCTTCGCAACGAGGTACCCGACGAAGAAGATGGCAGCAGCTGCGATAAGACGCGGGATGAAACCAAGGAATGACGATAACAGTTGACTGAACGGCTGAGAAACACTTTCAATGTTCAAGGCATCGAGGACACCCGGTAAGAACAGGAGTAAAACAAGATAAAAGACGATTTCTCCTGCGATTTTTGGATAAGAGGATAGATCCGTCTGACCTTGCAACATCTTGTTCGAACGCACTTTCTCATTTGACATCAGCTTCGTACCCGCTTTGACGATGATCATGCGGAGAACGACCGCGATGACGTATGCCAAGAGAAGGATGAGTGCTGCCTTCAAGATGTTCGGAATCGCTGCGAGCAACGTGCTCATCGTATCCGCAAGCGGTCCAGCGATGATGTTCAAATCAAGGATGTTGAAGACCAAGATAAGAACGAAGACCATGAGAACCCAAAAGATGACGGTCCCGATGATTTTTTCAGGCGTCCACTTTTTCTTTTTTTGTGGCTCCCCTTCTTTTTGAGGTGCCAACTTATTGACGACCCCGGACTTCTCTAACGCTTTTTGAATCCCGTTTGCGATTAGCTTCGCAATGAGCCAACCAATCAAGAAGACGATGATCGCTCCAAGCAAATTGCCGAGTGATCCTAGAATACCGTTCATGTTCAACGATGTTCCATTCCAAAAGTTATTCATCCTGTCACACTCCTTCACCTAAAATAAAATTATATATTTCTGACACTTCTTTAATTTCCCCAGCTAAAGGATTTGTTAAACCCGTGCTCGTACCAGAATGTGGCGTTTCCTGTTTTCTATACAAAAAACTGGATAGCACGCGGTGCCATCCAGTTCCAGATCTTCATGATGTTTGTTGATTTAAGACCGTACGCATTGCCGCATAGCCGCCATCGATATTAATGACGTCCTTGAAGCCAAGCGTCTGCAACAGGCTGACTGCCATCCGGGATCGGACACCGGATGCACAATGTACGGCAAGCGGACGATCCGTCGGTAATTCTTCCTTCCGGTCTGCCAGTTTTCCTAACAGAATCCGTTGCGCCTGATCATAATGTTGACTGTCCCATTCGATTTTATTCCGGACATCGAGGACGTAGACTTTTTCTCGCTCTGCCGCAGCAAGCGCCTCTTCTGCCGTCCAGTCTACATAGCGTTCGGACAACGACGTCTCCGGTAATTCTCGGTAATCCACCCAATGCGTGAAGCGGTCGAGACCAATCGATTGAAGATCCCGTTGAATGTTTTCCCGCTGTTCTGGAGTCGAAAGAATCGCGATGTCCCGATCAAAATCGAGTAACCATCCTGCCCAGGTGACAAACTTTCCATCGTACGGAATATTGATTGTTCCAGGGAGATGGCCATCCCGGAACGACTGACCGTCTCGCGTATCAATAACCTGAATCGTTGACGATACGCTTGAGATATCCTCATTAACCGCGATAGCAGCTGCCTCCGTCGTCAATGCGATTCCCTCTTTATTGACGCGTTTCATCATCGCGAAGTAGTTTGGTGGTTCTGGTTGATCCGTTGTCAGTTCTCGGATGAACGCGTCTTCGTCTTCCATCTGTAATGCCCAGTTCGTTGCTTTTTCATAGCCGACCGTTGATGTCGGAACGGCACCGAGCGCTTTCCCACAAGCACTACCAGCACCATGTCCCGGCCAAACTTGGACGAAGTCAGGTAACGCTTTAAAACGTTTTAAGGAAGCAAACATCTGCTTCGCTCCGACTGCTGTCGTTCCTTTAATACCGGCTGCTTCTTCGAGTAAATCGGGACGACCGATATCTCCGACGAAGACAAAATCACCTGTGAAGATGCCCATCGGCACTTGTTGATTCCGGTCAAATAATAAGAACGAGATGTGTTCTGGTGTATGCCCTGGTGTGTGCATGACTTCAAGCGTCACATTTCCGACTTTGAACCGGTCACCATCTTTGACAAGGACATGATGAATATCCGAGACGAATTGGTATTTCCAGTTCTCGTCTCCTTCGTCTGATAGGTACGCTGTCGTATCGTAGCGTTTGGCAAACTCCTGTGTACCGGAGACGAAGTCAGCGTGAATGTGCGTTTCCGCCGTAGCGGTAATCCGGAGACCTTCTTTTTCTGCGACTTCTAGATACGGTGTGATATTCCGGGCAGGATCGATGACGATCGCTTCTCCTGTCATCTGACACCCGACCATGTACGACGCCTGCGCTAATTTCTCATCGTAAAAGTATCTTAAAAACATCCTTTATACCCCCTCTTGTATATTAAACGATTGTTCCTTCGTAGCTCATCATGCCGCCGCTGACATTCGTCACGTCGAATCCTGCTTGCTCCAAGTACATCGCCGCATTCATGCTGCGACCACCAGACAGGCAAATGATGTGGACCGGACGTGACGCGTCGAGTTCCTGCGTTCGCTCCGTCAACTCGGATAACGGGACATTTTTGGCTTCAGCGATATGTCCACTTTCGTACTCATGCGATTCGCGAACATCAATCAATTGGATCGCACTTTCGGTTAACGTCTGCTGTAATTGTTCTGTCGTCATCTGTTTCATCAAGATTCCTCCTAGTAGATGCCTCTCGGCTGTTAAGTTGTTGAATCCAATATACCCCCTACCGTATATAAGTTCAAGAGAAATGCACACAAAAAAAGCAGCATCGTCTAAAAGACGACACTGCCCTAACTTAAACGACTTCCTTTTCAGAGAATTGACTGTTGTACAGATCCGCATAAAAACCATCTGCCTCGAGTAATGCTTCATGTGTGCCCTGCTCGATGACACGCCCTTGATTCATGACGAGAATCAAATCGGCATCCTTGATCGTCGACAAACGATGGGCAATAACAAAACTTGTCCGTCCCTCCATCAAGCGACGCATCGCTTGCTGGATGAAGACTTCCGTCCGTGTATCGACACTGGAGGTCGCTTCATCGAGAATCATGATTGGAGGATCAGCAAGAACGGCCCGGGCAATCGTCAGCAATTGTTTCTGACCTTGCGAGATGTTCGAGGCTTCCTCATTCAAGACGGTATCGTACCCGTCCGGCAACGTCCGGATGAAGTGATCAGCATGTGCGGTCTTCGCTGCCGCAATGATTTCCTCCTCGGTCGCCCCACTCTTACCGTAAGCCAGATTGTCCCGGATCGTACCGTTGAAGAGCCACGTATCTTGCAAGACCATGCCAAACGTCGTCCGTAAGTCTTCGCGTGACATTTCGCGGGTATCGATACCGTCAATCCGGATCGTACCACCGTTTAATTCATAAAAACGCATCAATAGATTGATCATCGTTGTCTTACCAGCACCCGTCGGTCCAACGATTGCAACGGTTTGTCCCGGTGCAACATCGATGTTCATGTCCTCGATCAAGAGATCATTGCCATAACCGAAATCAACGTGTTCGAACGCAACAGCTCCATCTGCTTTCTCCAGACGATGGGTTGTCACTTCTTTCATCTCTTCTTCTTCGTCGAGTAATTCAAAGACCCGTTCCGCCGCTGCGACCGTCGATTGGACGATGTTTGCGATATTCGCTGTCTGTGTGATTGGTTGCGTGAACTGGCGTGTATAGGTGATGAACGCTTGAATGTCCCCGATCGAGATCGCCCGTTGCGTAACGAGAATCCCGCCGACGATACTGATCAGGACATAACTGATATTCCCGATGAACATCATCATCGGCATGATGATCCCGGAGATGAATTGTGCTTTACGTCCTGCTTCATACAACTCTTCATTAACGGCATCAAACTGCTCGACCGCTTTGCGTTCATGTCCGAATGCCTTGACGACTGAGTGTCCGGTGTACATCTCTTCGACGTGTCCGTTCAATTGACCAAGTGTCCGTTGTTGGTCAGCAAAATATTTTTGAGAACGTTTCAAAATCGGTCGGATCGCAAAGATCGAAACAGGCAAGGAGACGAGCGAAATCAGTGTTAACAGCGGACTGATCGTCAACATCATGATCAAAATCCCGACGATTGTCACGATCGAGGTGATGAAGGATGTCACACTTTGTTGCAACGTACTGCCGATCGTATCAATATCGTTCGTCACGCGACTAAGCGTCTCCCCGTTCGGACGACCATCATAGTATTTCAACGGTAGACGTTCGAGCTTATGATTGACGTCCTCGCGTAAATCGTAGACCGTTTTTTGAGCGATACCCGACATCAAATACTGTTGCAAGTAACTAAACAGACTACTGATGATATACAGTCCAGCGAGCCATAAGAGGATCTGACCGATTTTCGTGAAATCGATTTCCGCTCCCGGTACCCCCTGAAACTTCGCATATGCCCCTTCAAACAATTCCGTGATTGCCGTTCCCATGATTTTCGGACCAGCAATCATGAAGACCGTACTGAGGATGGCTGCGAGGAATACACCGATAAGCGCCGTCCGACGCGGACGCAGATACCGAAGCAGACGCCGGAACGTTGCTTTGAAATCTTTTGGTTTTTCTCCGAGCATCATCATATTTCCGCCACCGGGACCACCAGGCGGAGGACCGCCGGCAGGTCGTTTTTTCTCACTCATGCGATTTCCTCCTCTGATAGTTGTGACTTCACGATTTCCTGATAAACGGCATTGTCAGCAAACAATTCATCATGCGTTCCGATTCCAGCGACTTTCCCTTCATCGAGGACAATGATTTGATCGGCATCGATGACCGTGCTGACACGCTGAGCGACGATCAAGACCGTTGCTTCACGTGTTTCTTCCCGTAAGGCTTTTCGAAGGGCCGCGTCAGTTTTAAAGTCGAGCGCTGAAAAACTGTCATCAAAGACATATAAATCCGGTCGACGAACGAGTGCCCGAGCAATCGACAACCGTTGTTTTTGCCCACCAGAGACGTTCGATCCACCTTGTTCGATCCGTGCGTCGTAGCCGTCCGGCATCCGTTCGATGAAATCGGTCGCTTGTGCGATGTGTGCAGCATGCGCAACCTCTTCGTCTGTCGCATCCTCTTTTCCGAAGCGGATGTTTTCGGCGATCGTACCCGTGAACAGTAACGCCTTTTGGGGAACGAAGCCGATTTTCGACCGCAGTTCCTCTTGCGGGACATCCTGGCTATCGACACCGTTGACCCGGATACTCCCTTTTGTCACGTCATAAAAACGGGGAATCAAATTGACGAGAGTTGATTTACCGGAACCGGTCCCGCCGATCACAGCCGTAACTTCACCTGGTCGTGCCGTAAAGCTAATATCGGATAAGACGGGTGTCTCAGCTCCCGGGTAACGGAACGTGACGTGATCAAAGACGAGCGTTCCTTTTTCACGGTCAGCGGTTTGTGTACCCTCATCTGTCATCGTTGGTGTCATCTCGAGAACTTCATTGATCCGTTTCGCCGAGACAGCTGCTCGCGGAATCATGACGAACATGACCGACGCCATGACGAGCGCGAACATGATTTGCATGACGTACTGGATGAATGCCATCAAATCCCCGATTTGCATGCCACCATTATCGATCCGGATGCCCCCGAACCAAATGACACCGACGACCGTCAAGTTCATGACGAGCATCATGACAGGCATTAAGAACGCCATGATCTTATTGACCTTGATCGAGACTTCTGTCAAATCGGCGTTCGCTTTCGTTAACCGGACTTGTTCATCGCGTTCTCGGTTAAAGGCACGGATGACACGGATCCCGGTCAAGTTCTCCCGCAAGACGAGGTTCAGACGGTCGAGTCGTTTTTGAACCTTCCCAAACAACGGAACGCCTTTCCACAGAATCAACAGGATCGAAATAACAAGGACCGGCATCGCCGCGACGATGACGAGCGATAGTTTGGCATCTTTTGAGACGGCCATGATCAATCCACCGATGAACATGATTGGTGCACTGACGACCATCCGCAACATCATGATGACGACTTGTTGGACTTGTGTGATGTCGTTCGTCGTCCGCGTAATCAGTGACGCCGTTCCGACCTGGTCGAACTCTTGCAGGGAGAAACGTTCGACATGGTTAAAGACTTGGCGACGGATATCCCGTCCGAGCCCCATCGACGCCTTCGATGAATAATAACTGGCGGCAACGGCAGCTAACGCTCCGATACCGGTAATCCCCAGCATGACGGCACCAATTTTCCAGATATACGCGGTATCGCCGGTAACGACGCCTTTATCGATGATATCCGCCATCAGTGTCGGTAAATACAAATCGGACATCGATTGTGCAAATACAAGGACAAGCACAGCAAAGACCGCCCATTTATAGACCGTCAACCGTTTGAGTAACTTAATCATCCGAACATCCTCCTTTCAGATCTGGACGTAAAATCTGACCGATTCCCTCTGCAATCACTGCGTGTGTTTCAAGCATCTGTTCGAATACGTCCGGGTCAATAGTCGCAAGCACTTGCTCCAGTTGACGTTGCATCCCCTTCTCTTGTTCCTTGATGTCAGTGACGAATTGCTGACCTTGATCACTAAGCTTTAAGACGACTTCCCGTCGATTGTCGGGATTCGTCTCCCGAATGACCCAGCCCGATTGGACGAGACCTTCAATCGACTGACTGAGCGTGCTTTTCGGTAAATGTGTATGCGCAGCGAGCTCTTTTTGTGAGATCGGTCCACGCGGTGCAATCGTCATCAAGCTATGAAATTGCGGTAAACTGAGTCCGTTTTCTTGTGCCGTCTGGTGTGCTGCCCGGACGAGGTGCCGTTGCACGTTCCAAAACGACTGCATCATCGCAGTCGAACGGGTCGTTTCCGTTTGATCCATCTTGTTTCGCCTCCTTGTTCCATTTCAAATCGTTCCAAAAGGAACAATTACTTATATGAATTAAATTACGCCGATTATTTTTAATTGTCAACGAAAAGGCAATGTGAAAAATCACATAGTTTTGCTATGATTCAATAGATAAGGAGTGAGCATAGATGAGACATGAAATGGGGTTGTATGAAGTTCCGTTTCGTTCGATCGAGCAGGAACGCAAGATCGTCGAGATTCGATTGAATGACCCAAAACGACAACAGATATACGTCGGTGATCAGATTCAGTTCACCCATACGGAAACGAGCGAGACACTACTTGTTCGTGTAACAAAACGACAAGTCTTTCCTGATTTCCGAGCGCTCTACGAACAGATCCCAAATGAAGATATCGATTGTGTCGGTTGGTCGCTCGACGAACTCGTGACGTCGACTTATACGATCTATTCAAAAGAAGCCGAGCAACAGTACGGGGCACTGGCTCTGACGATCGTATTAGAACCATAAAAAAACGTCTTTTCTACGCTTACAGTAGAAAAGACGTTTTTCAATTCATTCCGGTTCGACGTGAACATGGATATCGTAGACACCATATTCTTCTGTCAGCGTATCCTCGACACGTGTCGCAATATCGTGCGCCTGATGGATATTCAATGTGGAGTTGACGAGGATGACGACATCGACGACTTCATTGTTTCCATAGTTGCGTCCTTTGATTGACTTGATGCCTTTGACACCTTCGAGATCGAAAATGACATCTTCATACATCTTCAGCTTCTTCTCATCGAAGCCATCCGTCAGTTCGTGTGACGCTTCCGTAAAGATGTCCCATGCTGTCTTACAGATCAAGAAGCCGACGATGATCGCGGTCACGACATCGAGCCATGGCATGCCGAACTGTGATCCGACGATCCCGATCGTCGTCCCGACACTGACCCAAGCATCCGATAGATTATCTTTCGCCGCTGCCATGACGGCTTTGCTTTCAATCTCCTCGGATAACTTTTTATTGTAGCGGTAGACGAAGTACATCACGAGGGCTGAACCGATTCCGACGTATGCCGCGAGGATATCAGGTGACTCCTGTTTGCCTTCGAACAACGTCGAGATTGTATCGATCAAGACTTGAAGACCGACTGCCATCATGATGAAGGAAGCTACGAGCGAGGCAATCGTCTCACTTTTCCAGTGTCCGTATTTGTGATCGTCATCTGCCGGACGTTGCGAAATCCGTAAGCCGATCAAGACGGCGATCGATGCAATAATGTCGGTCGCGTTGTTCAAACCGTCCGCCCGGAGTGCGGCAGAATCTGCTGTATAGCCAATGATTAATTTTAAAGATGATAACAAGATATAGGCTGTGATACTGATCATCGCACCGCGTTCACCGCGTTTTAGATTATCGTATTTTTGTTGTTCCATTCTCGTCGCCCCCACTTTCTCTGCGATTAGCAAACCTCATCGTACCAGTCGGAAATCGAGTGGGTCTAGAGAAATCATTTTGTTTCGAACTAGGTAATTAACAAAAGCGCAATAATGTTTCCCTATACCAAACTGAATTTGATTGAGTCATGTGGCTCTTTTAAAGAAAATCGGTAGCATTATCTTAAAGAGCAACCAACTTTTTTGACTTGTCAGACTCTTTGACGAACATAATTCGTGCAAGTTCTGAAGGGAATCGGTAGACTAAAGGTACAACACCAAGAGGAGGAGTTCTCACAATGGCAGAATTCATTAAGAGTGAAGAAACATTCAAGGAATTGATTTCAAGTGATGCACCAGTCATCATCAAGTTCGAAGCAGACTGGTGCCCGGACTGCAAACGGATGGATTACTTCATGCCGGACGTCGAGTCACAATTCGACCACTTACCAATCCATACGATCGACAAGGATGAGTTCCCTGAAATCGCATCGAACCACGATGTCATGGGAATCCCAAGCTTGCTCGTCTTCAAAAACAATGAAAAACTAGCGCATTTGCACAGTGCAAATGCTAAAACACCAGAAGAAGTTACAGCATTCCTAAAGCAAAACTTCAACTAAGCAAAAATAACCTGACGCCGCAGCGTCAGGTTATTTTTTATGTATCGATCTGATTTGGAGTGCTACTTCAATCCGTCTCAACTTTTCTTAAAAAAGATACGGGTGAACAGATTCGTAATCGTTCCAGCTATAGCTGCTTCGATCAGGGCTACGACTACAATCGCTAAAATATCCTGCATACCTAGTGATCCTAAGAAATTAATAAGGTTCAAAATAAAAAATAGAATGAAGAAAATTAGATAATCTCGTTTTCGCATCGTAGTCCTCCTACTCAACACGTATTTGTCGTCTTTCGTCGCTACAACACTACCATACATAATGCTTTCTAAGGATTACATAATTGAAAGGAACAACCAACATCTACAAAAAAGTAGTCTTTCTCCCGCTCGAGAAAGACTACTTTTGCTTATTTAACGTTCACACGCGATGCCGTCTTTATCCCGGTCACTCTTCGTGTTCAGTTTATATGTCGCAAGACTCACGTATGCTTTGTACTTGGTCGCTTTGTAGATCGGTTTTCCATTCTTGTCATATCCGGTCCGATTCTTCAGTCCTGCTTTTTTTTGCGACGCCACCTTTATACTTCTTCTGCATTTCCGTACAGTTCTTAAAGGCTTTGGCTTTCGTCGCCGCTTCACTGGCTGCTGGAACATGAAGCAAGGCGAGACTGACGACACCCGCGAGTACGAGCCGACTCCATTTTTTCATAGGGCTTCCTCCTTTTTCAAAAAACAACGATTCGTCTTTTGATTATAAGAGGTCATTTTTAGAAATTGTTTCCTTTTTTCATTTTTACATCAATGTTTTTTAAAATCTGACAATCAACGAATATAGGTCGAACTGACGAGATCGTCTTTTAAGATCGACGTCGGGATCTTGAATTCGACGATGCCCATATATCCTGGAGCGATGCTGTACTCATCAAACGACAGGACTAATTTGTGATCTGCCGTTATATAGAAGTTTTGTTTCGCGGAAATGTGTTTAAACTGTTCATCCTCCGGTACATCCGGTGTTCCTTCGACGAAGTAGACCTTCCCTTCATCGGCTTTCATTTGGCGACGCATCTCTTCTTTTAGATAATCACTGATCGTCGTGATGTATCCGTCATCCTTGAACAAGGACGGTAACGTCAGGACGAGTTGTTGCTTCTTATCGATCGTATCATACCGGACGCTTTCCGATGCACTTGCCCGTGTCTCGGTGACGGTTCGCCTAATCGACAACAAGTCGTCCGTATCCGTCTTGACGTCATAACGGCTATCGACAGCAAATACTCCTTCCTGTCCGTTCGTCTCCTGTTTGAACTTTTCGTAGAGCGCTTGTCCTTCCGCGATATACTTTTCGTTCAGTTGTTGCTCGAGTGCCTTGTCCGGTAACTTCACTTGAGGTGCTTTGATATCAGCCGACTGTTGTGTCTTCGTCTCTTTCCAGTCGATCGTCACAATCTCCGTCAGTTGACCAAAAACCGGCACCTTCGCCATCGCGTCCGCAAACGATGCATTACTATTTAATCCGCCGACGAATAATGTGATGGCGGCCGCTGTGATCAACACGGACCGTTTCGTCCGTGAGGGACGCGTCCGGTGCTCGACTTGAGCAATCATCGCATCGAGTTCTTTTGGGACCGGTGGTTGTTGGTACGCCTGTTTCAGATCATCAAGTTTGTTCGACATCTAACTCATCTCCATTCAATTTCATTTTCAGTAAGGTCAATCCTTTATACAACCGGGACTTGGTCGTACTTAAATTCAGCTCTAAAATCGTCGCGACGTCTTTTAAGATCAAGTCCTCGAAATAGTGTAAGATGACGACTTCCCGGTACATGACCGGTAGCTCCTCGAGCGCCTGTCGTAAATCGGAGTCCGGGTATGTATCTTCTTTCGTCGCGACGAGTTCGATCAGTCGATCCGTGTCGTAACTGATACTATGCTGACGCTTCCGGATCGCATCAATCGCTGTTCGCGTCAAAATCTGATAGAACCAGGCTTTCATCCGTTCCTCATCCTCAAGTCGATCAAGCGACTGCAACGCTTTTTGGATGCTGTCCTGTATGACATCTAGACTATCCTGTTCATTTTTCATATAACTGTAGGCTAACCAGTAGAGATTCGGTTTATATTGCTTTAAAAAACGGACGAATGCTTTTTCCCGTTTTCTCATTTGACGAGAGGTCATAGGCCGCGGCTCCTTTTTTCGATATCGTTCTGTGTATACATCATTAAGACGGGCGAGTCGAGAAAAAAGTTGACGACACAACAAAAAAAGGTGACACCAGGTCACCTTTTCATGGAGCAGACTTCATTAAGATAAGGATGATCAACAGAAACGGAAAGATGAAAAGTAATGGAATGCCGACGATCGTGACGCATCCCACATCGATTTTCCGTTGTTTTCGGCGTTCACGTTTCCCCGTCCGTTCTTCGCGTTCATTCACGGGACTCAACATACCATTCACCTTTTCTACTTAATAATGCAAACGCCGTGATGTATCATTCCAAACCTTTACGTGGAGCGTGATCAGCGCAATACCGTACAGGACACTCATGTATAACGAAAACTCACCAAATAGGACATCCGTCCAGGCATTTAATCCAAACAATGGAACGACGAAGAGGAAGTAGAACACGAACTGAACACTCGCCAATGCATCAAACCAAATCGTTTCAGAAAATGCGCTTTCGAGTAACGAAACACCGTAAATGAATAATGCCGCAATAAAACCAATCCGGATATACCAGACTATCAGTCGAAGCGCTTTATCTTCTTTAATATAGAATAGCGATCCGACTAGACCGACAAGCCAGACGACGGAGGCGATGCTTTGCCAGCCGTTAATCGCGCCGTCCGGATGAAGTAAGGCAGACCAACCGTTGATGCCGATCATGCCAAGTAAACCTATGATGAAGATGAGCCGATACGGTATGTACCTTTGACGCATGACGTTTCCTCCTCTGAAAACGAATAGATGTCACTTCTACGTTGTATATTCCATATGATGGGTTTTATTCCTTTTTCATCACGAAAAATAGTTCGGCTTTTTTGTTTAAGCTGATGACACAACAACAAGGTAATGGACGCGTCCATTACCTTGCTTTAGTCATTCCTTCACTTTAAGATTCACATCATCAATCGTCACGTCATGGGCGGCGAACGGCGAACCTTCCGCGCGTCCCATCAAGAACTTCAACGCCCCCGTATCGGCTTGTTCCATCGTAAAGGTATAGCTGTACGTTTTCGGTGTCGTCGTGATCGGCTCGACTTGACTGAAGTAACGCGTGTAGGAAGCATTTTCGACCGTTACTTCGATCGGACGTGGCACGGTCGACGATGCCGTGAAGCTCAATTCATATGTTTTGCCTTTTGCGAGTGACAAGTTTCCTTGCTCGAGCAAGACACTCCATGGTTCTTGTCCTTCCGCTCCGATCTGGATGCGTGCGGCTTCATTGACAGCTTCGATAGCGGCTTGCGCATCATAGTGGACGTATGACGACCACGACGTCAATCCGTTTGTGAACAAACCGTTCTTCAGTGGTGACGGATCGACCGGCACTGGTGTCACATCAATCAACTCCACATCATCGAGCGAGATTTTTCCGGCTTGTCCACTGAAGTCAAACACAAGCTGGTTGTCGTCTGCCGTTTGTGTAGCTGTGAACGGAATGTCAACAGTCGTTGCTTGTTTCGTCAACGGTACAGTCGTCTGTTTCAATTGCTCTTGTGCCCCAGTGATTTTTACCTGAAGTGACTTGGCTTTTTTCGCACCTGCTGTGAATCGAAGCTGATACGCATGCCCGGCTTCCAGTTGAAGCCCCTTTTGTGTTAAGCGTGCCGTCGTTTTTTGACCATGTCCTTCATAACGGAAATCACGTGACTCGGGATCAACGAGCCCTGTCGCCTGCTTGCTACCGTCGAAATGCCAGTACGTCAAACGATCCATCGCCCCTTGATCGAACGTCCCATTATAGACGAGGTTCCCGTCCGGTAGTGCCGGTTTCGTTGCATCTTCATCGATGACGCCGCGCGGAATCTGCTCGACACGGACGTTCCCGATCTGGACGCTCGCTTTTTCGAGTCCAAGGTTGAATTCAAGACGCGCTGCGAGATCCGTCTCTGCCGCCATATCAAACGTGAACGTATGTCGCTTGACGCTTGGTGTCAGAGCAATCGACTGTTCATTTGAATATTTCGTGTAGCCACGCTCTGCTCCACCGCCGACTTTGACCATCATCTTCCGATCTGCTGTGCTGCTCGCGTCAAAGCTGACTTGGTAACGCCCACCTTGCGTGAGTGAGACGTTTTGAATCAACTGATGGGAATAAGTCTGTGAACCAGGCTGATCAATCGTGACGTCCGCCATCCGTTGCCCCTCTTTTTCGATGATTGCAAGACTTCCTTTACCACCGAAGTCTGGGAGCGTGACGTAGTTCCAGTACAGCGGATCAAACGACTGATTCCCGGTGATCATCGTGACCGGTTGTTCAAATGCTGTGTCGTAAACGAGGTTGCCCTCGATTGGTTGCTTGGCTCCATCCGGTAATGTCACGTTTTCGTAGGTCGGTTCGACCGGTTCACGGTACGCTCGATTTTTCAAATCATAGACCCGGACGTAGTCGACTTCCATCTCGGCTGGGAACTTCGTCGTCGCATCGACTTCTCCGTCAAACCAACCGCCAACCGCGAGGTTCATGACGAGATAGAAGTTTTGGTCGAACGGTGCTGGATAACTATAGTTCGTTGCTGCGTTCAAGCCTTTACTGTACCAATCGTTTTGTGTTTGATAGAGGTTGCCGTCAACGTACCAGCGGAGCTCCCCCGGCTCCCACTCGACCGCGTACGTATGCCATTGGTCGATTCGCTGTCCGTCTGGGAAGTGATAGTCTTTCCCCGTATATTTATTGTTCGGCCAGTTTTCTCCGTAGTGAATCGTTCCGGCGACCTTGTCCGGTTGACTGCCCCATGACTCCATGACGTCAATCTCACCAGACGATGCCCAAGCCCCGTATTTATCTTGCTCCGGTAGCATCCAGAACGCAGGCCAAAGCCCTTTTCCGGTCGGCAGCTTCGCTTTGATCTCATAACGACCGTACGTCTTACTGAACAACCCTTTCGTCTTCAGCTTCGCCGACGTGTAATCGTATGTACCGAGATCATCCGTCGTCTTTTCCTGCTTCGCCTTGATGACGAGTTTCCCGTTGCGAATAAACGCGTTGTCCTGTTTCGTCGTATAGTATTGTTTTTCATTGTTGCCCCAACCGGGTGAGACCGGTTGTCCGTTCGCATCCTTGATCCAGTTCCCCGTATCATAGGTCCATTTTGTCCGGTCGAGTTGTTTCGCCTGAAACTCATCCGACCAGACGAGCTTCCACTTCGTCTCTTTTTTATCTGCCTTCGCGTCGACCGCTTGACCGCTCAGCAATAAACCCGTCCCGACCGCCAGTGCTACCCATGTCTTCATGTCTGTTTCCTCCTCTTAGTCAAAAAGAGGCAAGGACGAATGTTCGACCTTGCCTCCTTTGTCACGCTTCTTGTGGAATCGTTGCCTTATGTTGCTCGATGACGCCCGCATACCAGTGGGCGCTGTCTTTCCAAATCCGTTCCTGTGTCTCGAAATCGACGTAGAGAATCCCGAAGCGCTTATCGTAGCCGAAGCTCCACTCGAAGTTGTCGAGCAGTGACCAAAGATAATAGCCTTGGATGTTCATCCCTTCTTCGTTTAAATCAGACACGGCTTGCAAGTGTTGTGCGACGTAATCGATCCGGTTCTGGTCGGCGACGCGACCATCGACTAATTCATCGTCGAATGCGGCACCGTTTTCCGTGATGTAGATCGGTAAATCCGTATACTCGTCACGCAAACGACGAATCAAGTCCTTGAATTCGCTCGGGGCGATATCCCAGCCCATGCCTGTCTTGTCGTAATCCGAGTACGCATCCTTCTGCAGGAAGTCGTTCGCAGCACTGAACTCGACGAGGTTACGGCTGTAGAAGTTGATCCCGAAGAAGTCACATGGGACGGAAATCGTCTCCATGTCACCTTCCTCGATGAACGCGTAAGAATGGACGTACTTCGAGAACAAGTTCATCATGTCAACCGGATACTGCCCTTTGAAGACTGGGTCGAGGAACCATCGATTCGCATAGCCGTCTGCATTGTTCATGGCTAGCTGATCGTTGACGGAATCCGTCTTCGCATACTTCGGTGCCAAGTTCAACGTGATACCGATCGGTGTGACCGATTGGAACTCGCCCTTCAACAATTCGACTGCTTTTCCGTGCGATAACAACAAGTGGTGCACGGCACGAACGGCTTCATTCATATCCGTATGACCCGGTGCATGTTGTCCGAGATGGTAGCTGAGGAACCCGGCACACCATGGTTCATTGTGTGTGATCCACGAGTCGACGATCTCGTCGAGCTCCGCAAAACAAGCGCGGGCGAAGTCAAGGAACCAGTCGACCGATGCTCGGTTGACCCAGCCGCCTTCTTCATGTGCCCACAGTGGTAAGTCCCAGTGGTACAGCGTCACGGCTGGCTTGATGCCTTCAGCCCGCAGACGTGTCGCAAGTTTCTTGTAGAACGCCATACCTTCCGGATTGTAGACCCCTTTTTGCGGGAAGATTCGGGGCCAGGCAATAGAGAAGCGGTACGTGTCGACGCCAAGACGTTTGATATGCTGGATGTCCTCGTCATAACGGTGGTAATGGTCACAAGCGACATCTCCGTTATGCTTCTCGAAGACTTTGCCATCCTCCTCACAAAAGGCATCCCAGATCGAAGGCGTACGTCCGTCTTCATTGTGGGCGCCTTCGATCTGATACGACGATGTCGCCGTTCCGAATACGAAGTTCGGTGCAAATTTCATATGGGTAATCTCCTTTAAGCTACTTATTCTTTTACGGCACCTGCCGAGATACTGCTGACGATATATTTCGAGAGGAACAAGAAGGCGATCATGATCGGCACGACAGAAATCGCGATACCGAGATAGAGTGAGCCTAAGTTCTCTGCGACTTGTGATCCTTTCAAGAAGCCCATCAAGACCGGTAACGTGTACTTCTCTGGGGAGAAGAGTAAGACGAGCGGCATGATGTAGTTGTTCCATGAACCGATGAACGTAAAGATCGACATCGTTGCGATTGCCGGCATCATCATCGGTAAAGCAATCGTATGGAAGATCCGGAACTCACTTGCCCCGTCCATCCGTGCTGCCTCGATCAGACTCGGATGCAAGACGGTCTGGACATATTGCCGGACGAAGAAGACCGTGAACGGACTCGCGATTGCTGGAACGATCAATGGAATGAAGCTATCGAGCAATCCTAAGTTTTTGCTGAGCTCATAAAAACCGATCAATCCGAGCTGTCCTGGAATCATCATCATGATCAGCATGAACACGAACAAGACATTTTTTCCTTTGAATTGATAGAATGCAAAACCGAATGCGGTCAAGGCGGAAAAGTATCCCGACAAGACGGTCACGAGTACAGCAATGATCAAGCTGTTTTTAAAGCCGGACCAGATATTGACGTATGAACTGAGCGCCGCGTAGTTGTCAGCAAGCGAGTTGCCCGGGATCAAAGAAAAGCCGGACAGGACTTCTTCATTTGACCGGGTTGCGTTGACGATCATCATCAAGAATGGAATGATGCAGGCAATCGTCAAGGCAATCAATGCGAGGTAAATGATCGTTTTTCCAAGCCATGGTTTTTTCCGTTTTGGAGGCGGCGTCAATCGAAGCGGATGCTCCGAGCGTTCTGGTTGTTCTTCCGTTTGTGGCACGAGCCGGCGTGCTTCTGCATTTCGTTCCATCGGTCAGGCTCCTTTCGGTGAACGTTCTTTTCGGAACATCCCTTTGAAGACGATGATTGAAAAAACAAGAGTGATGGCAAACAACCCATAAGCGACAGCTGCAGCATAGCCATAGTTGTTGTATTTGAATGCCTGGTTATAGAGATACAGCACCATCGTATTCAGTGCCCCGTCCGGCGCCCCAATTCCATCTGTGATCAGCATCGGCAGGTCGAACAATTGCAAACCACCGATCAGTGAGGTGATCATGATATACAATAAGATTGGCTTGAGCAGCGGCAAAGTGATTCGAGAAAAAATTTGCCATCGGGTCGCTCCGTCAATCAAGGCCGCTTCAAAATAATCTTTCGAGATGCCAGACACGCCTGCCATGACGACGATGAACGAGTGACCGAGCCACATCCATGTCAGGATGAGCGAGACAGATACTTGTGCCGTAACAGGTTGTGTCAACCAGTTGATTGGCTCTGAAATGATACCGATCTTCATCAACATCATGTTGAGCGAGCCATGTTGCCAGTCGAGCAAGATTCCAAACAGTAACGCCACGGAGCTGATCGTAATCAAGTTCGGCAGATAAAAGGTCGCTCGGAAGAACGCGAGCCCTTTCAATTTCAATTGGAGGTCGGAGAACAGCAATGCAAGCAACAATGCTCCGCCAATTTGTAAGGTAAAGTTGACAGCCCAAATCTTGATCGTGTTAAAGAACGCTTCGATGAAGTAACTGTCACTCAATAGCCGAGTATAGTTCGCAAGACCAACGACTTGTTCCCCTTCAGCCCCCGTATAGTTCGTAAAGCTGTAATAGAATGTCAGGGCGACCGGATAAATACTGAAGATCAGGAAGACGATCCAAAACGGTGCGATGAAGAGATACCCAGTGCGATCGATTTTTTTCACAGGTTAAGCTCCTTTCTTCCATGAGAAAAGGTGAGGCAGGATGCGCCCCACCTGCTCGTTATTCGGGTACTTTTACATCAGGGTACGCGTTTTTGACTTTTTTATAGAATTCCGTTAGAGCTTCGTCCTTTGATTTTTTTCCGCGAACATATTCTGTCACGGCAGCTCCATAGAGCGTGTCAAGTTGTTGATCATACTTCGTAACGATGCCTGGTTTGATTTGGTCTGCTTGCTTTAAGAAAAATTCGTAGTTGTTCTGTCCATCCAAGAAATCTTCTTTAAAGTTAGTCTTGATTTTATCCGTGACTGGCTTGAATGCTAAGACGTCACCCGTTTCCTTTGCCCAATCTGTCAAGAATTCTTCGTCCTGCGTCATCATTTTGACGAAATCATACGCGAGTTTTTGTTTTTTCGAATCTTTGTAGACGCCTAACCATGTTCCGCCCCAGAAGTAAGGACTCGGTCCGCTCGTGACAGCCCAGTCTCCTGCAGATTTTTTCACGTTTTCCTTCAAGACGCTATGCAGTCCCCAAGTCGGTAACACATACGAGAAGACCTCTGTCTGAATTTCTTTGCCATTCTCTTTGACTTTGACTGGTTTATCCATGCCGGCGTACCACGATGGTGACCATTCCGGTGCAAGGGCAGTATATTGTTTCGTACGGAGTTCTTTTGCGTAGTCCATATATTCTTTTCGCGCATCGGTCAAGACGAGCTCCTGCTTGTCGTTGACCCATGGTTGTGGATCATTGCCTTGCACGAACCAGCGAATCGATCCTTCATCTGGGAACATTTTATAGCCTTTTTGCTTCATTTTATCGGCGACTTCAAACACCCCATCCATTGAATTCATCATGCCGCCGATTTTTTTCGGGTCGTCTGTTCCAAGTACTTTTTTCGCAATGCTTCGTTTGTAGTAAATGCCTCCTGGCGTCGTTTGCCAAGAGAGCGCACGCACGTTTCCTTCTTTATCTTTCCCCATGTCAAATACATACGGAATGTAGTCTTTTGCGACGTCATCTGCATTAAACGGCTTTTCGGATAAATTTGCCCAGTAGCCAGCGTCGACCCATTGTTTCAAGAAGGCGATTTCACCCGTGAAGATATCTGGTGCTCCGACGCCACTTTCAAGAGCTGGTTTCAACTTCGTCGGATAGTCGGCCATCGGCACGATCGTCAATTCGACTTTGACGCCATTCTTTTCTTCAAATTTTTTGATTGGCTTTTTTAATTCATCCGTAAATGACCAAATCTTTAAGACCTCTTTGCCACCACTCGTAGTGTCTTCGCCACTTCCCGTACATCCCGCTAAGACAGTTGCTGTCATGGCACCAATCGTGACTGCACTAATGAACGCCTTTTTCATTTCATCCCATCCTTTTTTAATAGTTTTTAAGTAAGCGGTTTCAATTTAATCGTTTAATCCGAAAGCGCTTTCGAAAATGACAAGGAAATAATCGAAAGCCCTTTCGTAACTGCCGTAAAAATAATTTCGGAATCGCTCTCGCGTTTTCTCCCTGACAACCAGCGAGAGCGATTCCGAAATCGTCGCACGTCACTCAGGTGCAGGACCTGTCGAATGACGAACGATCAACTCGACGGGAATGACGTCTTGTGTCGTCATCCGCTGTTTATCGACAATCTGTTCGATCAAGACTGAAGCCGCTTGCTGACCAATCGTTTCCGTATCTTGCCGGACAGTCGTCAGCTTCGGTGTGATATACTTCGCCATCTCGATATCATCGTAGCCTACGAGTGAGATATCTGTTGGAATCTGTAAGCCAGCTTCATGAATCGCTTCAATAGCACCGATTGCCATTTGGTCCCCTGCCGCAAAGACAGCAGTCGGTCGATCCGGTAGCGCCAGCAAATCTTGCATCGCCCGTTTTCCTTCTTCTCCGGAAAACAACCCACCGTTTGCAATATAGCCGTCCGGAATCGGCAAACCGAACTGAGTCATTGCTTGTTTATAACCTTCGATCCTTGCTGCACCAGCATCCGTCGTCGTATCGCCAGCGATATGCGCAATCCGGCGATGACCTAATTCATATAGATGCTCGACGGCTAGTCGCCCACCCGTAATATTGTCGGAATAGACGACGCTACAATCCGGACTGTACATATCAACGACAACGATCGGAATCGTACTTTGAATCAATTCTTGAACGTGCAGATCCAACTGGTCCGAACAGATGACGACAATGCCATCAACCGCTCGGTGCCGAAAGTGCTCCAAGTAACTCATGTCCCGATTACGTAAATTTCGTGATGCAAAAATCAGATCATAACCTTGTTGCTCCGTTGCTTTCCGGAAGCTTTCAATGATCGCATTAAAGAACGGATGCATCATGCCGACACCATGTGCTTCTGAAAACATGACACCAATCGTCCACGAACGTTTTGTCGAGAGCGATTGAGCATGTGCATTCGGCAAGTATCCCATCTCAGCTGCTGCCTGGACGATCTTCGCTTTCGTCTTTTCACTGACATCTGAATAATTATTTAAGGCTTTCGAGACCGTCGTGATCGAAAATCCGGTCATCTTCGCTAAATCATAAATTGTTCCCATACTACTCACTCCATTTCATCGAAAGCGCTTTCGATAAATTTAGTATACGAAGTCTTTCTGGAACTTGCAACCTATTTTTTATAAAAATCAGATAAATTGAAACCGTTATCATTTATACTAAATAAATCAGCAACCCACTCTTTTTATACGAACAAATGTTTGGTATACTAAAAGAAACACATTCTTCCTTTTGAAAGGAGCTTTTCCATGCCGATTAATCCGTATCTTGTCTTTAATGGAAATACCCGTGAAGCATTGACGTTCTACACGGAGGTGTTTCAGGAAGAAATGCCGGAAATCATGGAGTTCGGACCAGGTCCTGGACCGGATGGTCAACCGTATCCACCGGAGCACCAGACACTGATTTTACATGCGCAGCTTATCGTCCATGGCACATGTCTCATGTTCTCAGACGCGATGCCACAAAACCCTGTGACGTTCGGACAAAACATTACGCTAGCCCTTCACTTAGCCGATGTGGAGCTATTGCACGAAACGTTCGCGCGGCTCGCTGAAGGCGGCAAGATCATCATGCCGATTCAAAAGACGTTTTGGAGTGAAGCATACGGTATTGTCGAAGATGCGTTTGGCGTACAATGGCAGGTTAATCATGAAACGAGTATGGGCTAATGAATAATGATCCGGCTTTTAGAAGCCGGATCATTATTCATTCAAAAAACAAGTGTAGCACACCATACATGGAAGGGAGGGGTTCCTATTGAATCACCAAGAGCTGTATACGATCTTTCCCCAGCTCGTCTTATATCCGAACTTATTTTATCACAATGCGAACGGAATCCGCTTTGAGCTAGGCGATTCAACATTGCTCAAAAACGTTGGTCTAGATGATCCGAATTATCTAGAGTCCGCCTATCGAAAAGCCCTAACCTTATTCGAAGCCATTCATGCTCCATCTGATCTTATCACATGGATCGTGCAGGTCAGTCCCTACAAAAGAACAAGCGGTTGGAAACCGGTTGTGCATAGTGGATTTGTGAAGTACTTGAAGTCCCCTTCTTTACGCTATCGCCTGCGGTGCGATCGTACACCGCAATATGTGGAAGAGCATCCCTATGCTACATACACATTGTCTTTGACCTGTACGCGGCAGGAGATTCATTATCCAGCTTTAATCCGTGATATTTGCAGTCACGATGTCACGGATCGCCCTTCTTTTATCCATCGTACCTTTTTCTTTAATCCGAGACGAAAGAGCCTGTTTCACATCTATGATGATCGAGGCTGTGACCTGATCGGCGAAACACCTGACGCTATCCGTGATCTCTACGATGATTATAAGCATTGGATATTGAACCATGATAAAAACACTATTGATCAGACATTCTCACTATAAAGAGGCGATTCTTTGACTTAGAATCGCCTTTTAATTTACCTCTCGCTTAAAGAAGTCGAACGCACAGTCGACTGAATCAACTGCTTCACCCAAGCTTGTCTTGCTTTTACTGAAAACTCTTCATTTCCAAATACTTCTACTCTAAAGGGAAGCGTTTTTAACAACTGATGTTCCAATGCTTTTCGTTCCCTTAAGATTGCAATCGTCCCTTTCACTCCTGATAATGAGCGATTCACACCATATGCTTGCTCGGTGTAATAGGATACGAATCCATCTGCCCATTCTGCCGGACGCTCTTGTAATGCTTTACGGAAGCTTCTCTCTACATCCTGTTGATCAACATAGACAAGAACAGGTTGTAGCGGCGTAATGATTGTCGCTATGCGTTCGATGTACGCTTGTAACGTCGCTTCCGGTAGATCGTATTTGATAAGCCCTATCGTCAATGGATTTTGCAAGAAGCAGCATTCAAAAACATACGTTGTATCCGTCGTTAACGCTTGAGCAACGAACGCTTCCCACTTTTTAAAGATCAATGACTGATGTAACTCGAACGGTAGTTCATAGATATCTCTTGCTTGCAGAAACGCAAGTTCTGCTTCAGGAATATCCTTTTCTGACTGCCACTGGCGATATGATACCAGTACGTAGTCATTGAACACCTCAGTAAATCGTAAGACATCGAGTGAAGCGTACTTACTTTGAAAATCCGTCCATTCATCCATCGTTAAGTAAGCGACACTCTCATAATCCGCAGGATGGTTGAGATCACCTTCGATATGAAGACGCGTGTTTGTTTTTTTCTCTTGTAGTAAACGAGTTAATGCTTCAGCTGTTGTTGTTTTGCCTGGGCCTGGTAGAACTTCCGTTAAATAAAGTTTAGAATTTCTGCAATTGAACTGAGCCCCGTAAAATGGACAGTTTAATAAAAAGACCACGTTTTCTATGCTGCGATCAGATGGTCCCGATATTGTTTCGGGGTCTTCTTTTTTAGGTTCCATTGACCGCGTTCGTAGTTGTAATAGCTGATGTAGTCCCCGACCATCTCTCGGACCTCCTCGATTGACTCGCACGAACGGTTGGCGACATAGTCCTTCAGATGACCAAAGAACGATTCGATCGGTGCGTTGTCGAGACAGTTGCCCCGACGGGACATGGACTGAACCAATCCGAGGTCGCCAATGAGTCGCTGGTAGCCCGGATGGGTGTAGTGGAAGCCTTGGTCCGAATGAATCATCGCCTCGGGATGTCGATTCCCCTGGAGATGCTCTTCGAGCTTTTTCATCGTCTGAAAGACGAGGTCCATACGAAGATCCGTGGATAGTTTGTATGCCACGATCTCGCGTGTGGCGACGTCCTTCACACAAGACAGATAGACGTTCTCGCCGGAGGCGATGGGGAGATAGGTAATATCGGTCACGAACACCTTCCCGGGCTCGCTCTGCCGGAACTCGCGATTCAATCGGTTCGGCACGACGCGGTGCTCGTGCGTCGCCCGAGAGAGCTTGCGGTACGGGTTCATCCTCCGGATTTTAGTCACGATGTTAAATTTGCGCATCAGTCGGAGAATCCGTTTATGGTTGATCGGGAAACCGAGGGTGGCGAACACCTCCATGTACAGCCCCCGATAGCCGATTTTGCCTTTATGGCTATCATGGATGCTCTTGAGGAGTGTCGCATCTAGGTGATCACACTCTTCCCGGAGGGAATCCGCCTCGGCACGATTCAACCAAGCGTAATAGCCACTGCGGCTCACTCCGGCAATCTCACATAGTGGGCGGACGAGATTCTTAATCTGTGCGATGCGGATGACGGTGTTGATGACCTGATATTTCTCTGCTGGTGTCAGTTCGTACGTTTCGCCTGCCCCTCTAATTGCTCTAGCTTTTTTAAGAGCTCGTTCTCTGCCGTCAGGTATTTGATCCGTGCCTCTGCCTTCGCCAACCGTCTCTCCATCGACTCGTCTGTCTTCGGGCGTCCGCCTCCCAGAGCCTTTCCACGTTTATCGTTCCGGAGACCCTCCTCTCCGTCTTTTCGGAACGTTTTGCGCCAGCGAATCAACGCAGAATGCGCTTTTCGTTTCCCGATCACCGTCAGGTCGAATCCGGCCTCCATGAAGATTTGTTGAGGTCCCTTTCCTTCCATATTCTCACGTACGGCCCTGACATTGAACTCGGTCGTGTACTGGATCGAGCGTTCTGATATGGAAGCGACGTTCGGATTTTCTTCGAGCTGGTTGATTTGGGTCATAGTGAAGATGATTTTACTCATGATTGTTTCTCCCGTCTGATTGAATAGGTTCATTATAGCGATTCGTATGCACGCGAAAAACCCCGAATGATGCACTTTTTTTCAAGTGTCTATCATTCGGGGTTCAGTTCAAATATACTCCTTTGATATTTTAAAACACACATGGATAATTCATTTTTATTAAAGAAAGTGTAGTAAAAAGAAATCGAATTGAAAAAACGAAAAAACTCATAACTACCTTCTAGAATAAAGTCAATACACTATATTCAATGAAAGTTTGTTATGAGATAAATTCATCTTATACCTGCATTAAAAAATCAAAATAAAGATGTTTTTGAATTAGATTTATTAATCTAATAGATCAAAGGACTTTCCGCTAAAAAAGCTTTTACGACTCCATAATAATCAATTCCATATTAAATATGCGGTTTTCCGGAATATACATTTCCATCCATATTATATGTTAGTGTAAACACCATATCTGATAACCATTTCTTAAAAGAGTCGTTATCATTGTACTGCTTAAACACTTCCATGTTATCAGACATAAGGTTAATGATAGCTCGATTTAAAGCTTTTTGGCTCTCAATTTTTGCATTTTGCTTATCAGAATTTTTTATAGCATTCTGATAATCTTTATCTTTTGCGACAATTTCTGGAATAGAAGCAATATGTTTCTTAACCTGGTCTTCATCCTTCCAAGGAATATTTCCAAAGAGGTCATGGAAGGTTTCAAGAATGTTGCTTAGCAAATCTAACTCTACTTCTGATTTCCCACCTATTGCCGATGTAGGTACTGGTGCAATTTCATACTCTTCCTTGTCCTCTAGTACAATGGACATTTTAGCTTGTGCTTCCGCCCTGTAACTATCTAAGTCAATCGCTTCGAGGATACCAATTGATAGGTCTTCTTCTTTTGGTGCAGGTAGCTTTGGTATCAAGAAATTTAGGAAGATTGAAAGCTTTTCCCACTCAAAGTTTCCATAAGGCAAAATGGATGCCAAAAATCCGTATGTTCGTACAAACGCCTTCGCCTTGCTCTTAAAGTCTATTTGGCCATCTTCATCCAAATCATCTTCATAATGCTTAGCACAAACATCTAGAATGGGGTCTAACTTATCACGTTCTGCCCCATTGAGATAAAACTCTACCAGTTTATCAATATGTGTATCTGTGAAAACATGATAGCGTCTAATGTCACTCTCTAAGTCATTAAGTTTATCCGGGTCTGTCTCTTCAGAGAGTACCGTTGTTTTATAATACTTAGAAAAAGCATCTTGTATCGTAATCGTTTCATTAGCAAAGTCAAGTATGAATGTATCATGTTTCTGTGGGTGAGCTCGATTCAAACGAGAAAGGGTTTGAACCGCTTTAATGTCCGTCAACACCTTATCAACGTACATCGTATGAAGAAGC
The DNA here is from genome assembly GCF_050846835.1 of Exiguobacterium sp. TDN 0502. Lineage (NCBI taxonomy): Bacteria > Bacillati > Bacillota > Bacilli > Caryophanales > Exiguobacterium > Exiguobacterium sp. TDN 0502. The sequence goes on from NZ_JBOZGJ010000008.1 coordinate 135,151, forward strand.
GGCTCATCGTAACCTGTTTGGAACTTATTTGCAACAACAAGAAAACGGTATGGGTCCTTTTTTAGTTTTTTTTCAATCTCGCTGCTCGGAAACCCATTAACTGAGCTTTCTGTTATCTTTTCCCCACCGTACTCGTGCTCACCTGAAAAGGCAACAATCGGTTTAAACTGGCTTTTACGTTTTTCCAAATATGCAGATATTGAATAGTAATACTGGATTGCTCGTTCAATGCTGCTAGTTACAACCATAGCACGAGCATGACCGCCAATTTTTCCTTTTGCAATCACTTGGTCATGAAAATGGTCTACCATAATTTCGGACTTTAGTTCGATTGCTTTTTCATTGGATTCAACATAATTTCTCAGCTTTTTTTGCGCCTTCTTTTTGTCAAATTTCGGGTCATCTTCTACTATCTTGGCAATCTTGTAATAACTCTTAATTGGCGTGTAATCTTTCAATACGTCCAAAATGAAGCCTTCCTGAATGGCTTGTTTCATCGTATAGACATGGAACGGTCGATGTTTAATCTTTCTATCCTTTGCATAAGGAACACCAAACATTTCAAGCGTTTTATTCTTCGGGGTTGCTGTGAATGCAAAGTAACTCGCATTATTAAGCATTTTTCTCCCCTCTAGAATCTTTAATATTTTATCTTCTGTCGTTTCATTTTCTGCATCTTCATATTGGTCAGAAAGTGCCATATTCATTTTAGCCGACATGTTTCCACTCTGACTAGAATGAGCTTCATCAATGATGATAGCGAACTTGTTTTTTCTGTGTTCGTTTCCGATGTCACCAAGAATGTAAGGGAATTTATGCACAATAGTAATGATAATTTTCTTACCATCTTGAAGTAGTTTCCTTAAATCTCCTGAACTTTCTGCATGTCCCACCGTATTCGATACCTGCATAAATCCTGAAATGGTATTCTTAATCTGCTTATCGAGGTTAATACGATCAGTGACAACGATAACTGAATCAAAAAAATTTTTCCCGTCTTTTGACAATGAAACTAATTGATGAGCCAGCCAAGCAATCGAATTCGATTTTCCACTTCCTGCACTATGTTGAATAAGATATTTTTGACCAACACCCTTTTCACTGACATCATCTAGTATAGATTTCACACCAGCTAACTGGTGATATCGAGGGAAGATTTGGTTACGCTTTAACTTTTTCGTTTCTTGGTCTTTCTCCTCAACAATTTGTGCATAGTTTTCAATGATATTTGCAAGTTCACTCTTCAAAAACGTTTGTTTCCAAAGATAGTCCGTCTTAATTCCATCAGGATTAGGAGGATTACCAGCTCCATTTTTATATCCTTTGTTAAAAGGTAGGAACCAGGATTTCTTACCGTCAAGTTTCGCACACATTCGGACTTCATTGTCATCAACTGCAAAATGGACCATACATCGTCCAAATTGAAAGAGTAATTCACGAGGGTCACGGTCTATTTTATACTGATAGACCGCATCCTCAACATTCTGCTTTGTTAATTGATTCTTAAGCTCACAAGTAATAATAGGAAGGCCATTAAGAAAGATGACAAAATCAAGAGCAAATTTCATGTTATCTCTCGAATACATCAACTGTCTCGTTACACTGAATATATTCTTTGCATAGAGAACTTTGGCTGTCTCATTAGCTTCAGAAGGAGTAAGGTAAAATAAATCAAGAGTCACCGGATAAATTTTGAGTCCATTTCTTAAGACTTCAATTACACCATTTTTCGTAATTTCCCCCTGCAAGCGGTTTAATAATTTTGCTTTGTTGCTTTCGCTTTTATAAACGCCCAACATCTCCAACTTTTCTTTTTGAGTATCCTCTAAGAATCGAAAGAACCTTGTCTCATCTACTGCATATTCTTTATTAAAATCATTGTTTTGCCCTTGCTCATATCCATTCTGTTTTACAAGATGATTGATAATTAATGTCTCAAGTCCTGCTTCGTTGGTGTTAGTTACCATTTGACCTCATACTCCTCACCCTCTGGGACTTCCTCCAGTTTCAAAATATCTTCATCTATAATGTTTTCTTGCTCTTCATTCTGGAAAGCATGTATTTCAATATTACGTACATCTACTTTTCCAGTGACAACGTCTGAAATAAGACGAATACGATATTCATTTATAAGTTCTATCTCTTTTTCTGCAACATACAACCTTTTATCTATTGCCTGTGTATTTTCATGTATATATTTTAGAAGTTCACGTTGTTCATCGATATTTTTCGGCAATGCTATTTTTAAAGAGATAAGTTTACTTTCACTTATAGCAGGGTAAGAAACACCTATTGAATTTTTACTTACTGAACTTACAAAGTAGTTTGATGATAATACATAGTTTAATAACTTTGGATAAACCTGTTCGTTAGGTGTAAGGACTGCAAAACCAGTTGAAACAATGCAATCACTGATTCCATTATCTACAAAACACATTGATTTTAAATATGTTCTAACTGTCGAGATTATAGTATCTCCGTAGTTAATAATTCTTCTAGCCCTAGAAGGTGCATCTGAAAATTTATATTTAACAGGATTTTTTTTCAGTTCACCAAAGCCAACAGTGCTTATATCAATATATCTTATTTCATTCTCATTATCGAAATTTTCACTTAAGGTTTCTATATTGCTTTTGACATAATATTTTAAAGGTTTCACATCCCAACAATCTGGAATTTCCCCCAATAAATCAATTCCGCTTTGCTTCACCTTAACATCACGATTTATTCCTTTAGTTACTGCCTCATTAACTACTGCTTGTTTTTGCTCTTTTAATAAAGATATAAGCTTTCTCTTTACTTTAATAAATTTATTAATTTTTGTAAGTTGATAGTCGAGATATCTCACAATCTGGTCTTGTTCGGATACTGGAGGGACAAAAGCAAAAATCCTTTTAAATCTATCAAAATACAATCTGTTTCTTTCATACATGATTCCGTAAGAATTTTTATTAAATTCTGCTTTATACATTGGAGTTCTAAATAAATAATGATAGTACCATGGATTTAACTTTATCTTCGGTCTACATACTGCATATGCAGGACTTATAATCCCTTCATACTTTGAAGCACCAATGGAACCCATAAATGCATTCATAAGATTATATCCGATATCACCTACGCAAATTCTTTTATATAACTGATTATTTTCAGACATTCTTTTTTTTCTTCCTGTTGATGATTGCTTTACAATACCTCTATCTAGCATGATTGATAATAATTCTAGATCTGTATGATTTGTATCTGTAACCTCTCTAAATAGAAGAGAGTTTTTTCTTATCTCCCAGTGTGAAGGCATGCTACCCATCCAATTTACATTTGTTTCTTTATATTTCTCATAAGGCTTAAGTTTTGCCATAGTTCCCACTTACCCCCTTATGATTTCTTTTAGTAAATCTTTAGTCTGTTCTTCAAGTGCTTTAATATCTGCCGCTATTTCTTCAAGAATTCGTAGTTGAACGGGTTCATAAAAATACTTAGTAAAACTAATTTCATACCCGATTTGTGTCTTATCCTCATCTATCCACGCATCTGATGCAAAGGGTAACACCTCGTCCTTAAAGAACTGCTCTATTCCACCGAGGTATAGCAATGGAATTTGTTCTGTGTCTCTTAAATTAGTATCTGGCTCATATTCTACCACACAATCTTTTCCAAAAATTTTGGTACAAAACAAGCCACTCAAAGGATTCGTTTTAGCTTTTCCAGGCTTATATATTTTTTTTATGACCTTGTCTGCGTTTTCATCAACCTGCGCTAAATGGGTTTTAATAAGGTTCACCCTCTTAGCTGGCAATTTTTCACCTAAGTCTCTTGCAACTTCACCTAGTTCTGTAATGAATTCGTTGAAATTTTGTACAACTGAATAATTGTGTTTTTCTGCTACCTTTTCAATAATTGTTGCAAGCTTGGTATCCATTTGTTGGTTACAAATTTGCTCGAACTTCATTAAGTTCTCATTTCCTAAGTCCACACTTAACCGTAATGGACGTTCTACAGTTATTTTGTTATAACCAAATTCTTTATTATCAAAAATCTTCGAGTGTTCTGTCTCCTCAAAGTTAATTAGCATGTCAGAAATCTGCTTTCGTAAATCAGTCGTCAACTCACAATTTTTGTTTCCAAGATTTTTGCGAAGTGGACTTTTTAGGCTGGTAGAATTAATAAGTTGCACTTTTCCACGACGGGGAGCTGCTTTTCTATTAGTTACAACCCATATAAATGTTGCAATTCCCGTGTTGTAAAACATATTTTCTGGTAAAGCAATGATTGCTTCTAGCCAATCATTTTCAATAATGTATCTTCTTAAATTACTTTCTCCTTGACCAGCATCACCAGTAAAGAGAGAAGAACCGTTGTGTACTTCGACAATGCGACTACCCAGTTCTGTGTCGTGCTTCATCTTGCTTAATTTATTTGCAAGGAAAAGCATCTGACCATCACTTGAACGAGGAATCATTTTAAAATCAGGTTCTCCGTTATGTGTTACAATAAAACGCGGGTCTGAAATATCCGATTTCCCACCTAATCGCTCCAAATCAGTTTTCCAGCTCTTACCGTAAGGGGGATTGGATAACATGAAATCAAAATTAAGTGTAGGATAGCCATCATTTGATAAAGTAGAGCCGAACGCCACATTGTCATCCTGTAGTGATTCTCCTTTAATCAGTAAGTCTGCTTTTGTGATGGCATATGTTTCTGGGTTGATTTCCTGTCCGTACAGATAAGTATTGATTTCCTTATCGTGTTCTCTTGCCAACTGGTGTAAACGTTCGTCGGCAATCGTCAGCATCCCACCTGTTCCACATGCTCCATCATATACTAGATATGGTGCATTTTTGATTTTGTCTGCAATAGGTAAGAAAGTAATGTCTGCCATCAGTTCTACTACATCACGTGGGGTGAAATGTTCTCCAGCTTCCTCGTTATTCTCTTCATTAAAACGACGAATTAGTTCTTCAAAAATGACACCCATCGTATGATTATCAAGGCCTGGTATTTTGACATTATTATCATCATCTAGTATTGGCTTTGGACTTAGGTTAATAGTAGGACTTACAAATTTCTCAATAACAGCACCTAAGATGTCCGCTTCAATCATGGTATCTATCTGATTACGAAATTTAAACTTTTCAAGTATTTCTTGGACATTCGGTGAGAAACCATCTAGATAGGCAATAAAATCAGCTTTCAAATGTTGCTGCTTAGCACGTGACTTTAAGTCTTTAAGAGTAAACGGTGATGTGTTACAAAACGATTGTCCTGCTACACTGCACAGAGCATCTGTTTGATTAATAACTCCAGCTTCATCTAGATTTTTTTTCATCTGTAAAACCGCACCTTTTGTTGGTTCTAAAACAGCATCCAAACGGCGAATGACGGTCATTGGCAATATAACATCTCGATATTTCCCACGTACATATACGTCACGGAGACAATCATCAGCAATGCCCCATATAAAACTAACAATTTGATTATAAGTTTGATTATTCACTTCGTTCCCTCCAAATATTAGTACTTAAAAATAATTGTATCATGGTTCTTAAACAACTATTCTAAATATAGATTAAAAATATATACACAAAGAATATTCTAGATCAGAATCTTTAAATATGACTATTTGAAATTTATATGCATTTACATAGATATTACAATCTCAACTTTATATTCAACAAATTTAGTCATTGCTATAAAAATATAAATAAATCCTAAATAATATAATACTTTTAATCATTTCGTGTAACATCCGAAATCGTTTTCCTATTTTCACAGAAAGAATATTATCACTAAATATAAATGGCTTCCCCATCTTCGGAAATGGCATCTTCTTCAATAACTTCTCTACTTTTGCAGAATCAAACGGTCCTTTTAACTCTGATGTTTGCGCATCCTTCAACTCTCGATACTTTTCCGCATGCAGATACTCATAAAAGAACGGTGCGACTTCTTCTGCAGTAATCGGTTCCATCCAGCGCTCTTCTCCCCGCTCAAGCATCGCTAACAAGACGACCATCTTATAGCTCCGGTTCATGATCGTCTTTTCGACCTGCTCAATCAACTCACGATTTGCATCGTACGCTTCGACCTCTTCGTTAGATAACTCCTGTTGCTCCTTCAAGAAACCAACATAAGAGCCCCACTCTTGTTTATAACCTTGTGGAACTGCTGCATACTCACCGATTTCAACATAGGATGGTCGACGACCGAGTTCGTATTTGATTTGCTCATATTGTTCAATCAGTCGTAACTTCCGCTGACTTGGTTGTCGTAGTCGATGAATCAATTCTAGTGCTTGCGTATCGAACTGAATCACACAGCCTGGCGGTGGCGTAATCGGTTTTGTCTCCCCACGCTTGAACGATTCTTTCATTGTCCCGAGCAGTTTCAGTTTCGTCTCGACGTTGCGATAGTTCCCAATCAAGTCAATGATGACGCAATGCGATTTATTTTGTGCTAAACGTAAGCCACGTCCGATTTGTTGCGTATAGATGGCGATCGATTCGGTTGGACGACAGAACAGCAGTGTGTCCACTTTCGGAATATCGACACCTTCATTGAATAAATCGACGGTAAAGAGAACGTCGATTTCGCCTTGCACGAATGCTTGCATGTATTGTGCACGATTCGTCGTCTGCCCTGTCAGTGCAAATGCTGTCGTTCCTTTATCCCGGAATACTTGCGCCAGATATTCCGCCTGCTTGATCGACGAACAAAAACCGATTGTCTTTGTTTGACGATGTTTCTCCCACGAATGATAGATATTTTCTGCGACGTCTCGATCAAGTTGTCGATGCTCGAGCTGCGTCGCATCATAGGTCCGACCGATTCGTCGAATCTGGGAATAGTCGATCGTGTCATGAATACCGTAATAATGAAACGGCGTCAAAAAGCCTTCAGCAATCGCTGCCGTGAAGTGCATCTGGAACGCAACGTTATGATGACAAATCGCATAGACATCGGCGCCGTCCATCCGGTCTGGTGTCGCCGTCAGACCAAGTAAGAAACGAGGCGTGAAATGATCGATGATCTTCCGATAACTCGTCGCTGCCGCGTGATGGAACTCGTCGACAATGATGAGATCAAACTGGTCAGTTGTAAAACGGTCCAAGTGACGCTTTTGCGCCAGCGTCTGGACGGAAGCGAAAACAATCTCCGTCGTCTCCGTGACGGTCCGGTCACTGCCGATATAAAAGCCGGTCTGCCACGCCGGATTGACTTTTTGAAACGAACGCTCCGCTTGCAGTAATAGTTCTTTTTGATGTGCCAGGAACAGGACTCGTGTGAAGTCTCCCGCAAAGAACGCACTCAGGTAGGTCTTCCCTAGTCCAGTCGCAAGCACTGCCAACGCCCGTGTCCGTCCTTCTTCCATCGTTTCCCGTAACGCTTGCAGCGCTTCTTCCTGCACCCGGTGTGGCAGGATTTCTGGTGCAACGACGACTTTCCCTTCGTCATACTCGACTTCTGGTTCCGCCACATATTGACGCGCCGCGTACTCTTGACGGTAGGCCTCTAAAACAACTGGGTTCAGTTCTTCTGCCGATTCACTGAGATAAAGATCCATGAAGGCATCAATCGCATCATCAAGGATTTGTGGTGCGACAGCTTGCGGTAGATGAACGTTCCATTCGATACCGGACCGAAGCGCACTGTTCGAGATGTTCGACGAACCGACGATTGATAAGCCAGTCTCTGCGTTTCGAAACAGATACGCTTTCGGATGGAACGAGCGTCCGCCTGATCGATAAAAGCGAACTGACAACCCATCCAGCGCAAGCAACTGCGCCAGTGCTTCTGGATCGGTGATGTGTAGATAGTCGCCAATCAACAGCCGAATCTCGGCTCCTCGTTGTAAGGCACGACGAAATGCTGGAACGAGCAAGGTGACACCTGACTTCTGAGCAAATGCTGCGACGATATAGACTTCCTCTGCCTGATTAATGGCCTCGACGAGTGAGTCATATAAATGATGCGTCGTCAGCTTCGCTTCCGGGATCAATCCTCGACCTCGATCAGGTAGAGGCGTTCTTCGAAGCCGCCGCGTTGTTGCTGTTTCTTCGCTCGGACGGCTTCCAGTTCCTTGACTGTCACGCCATGAGTCTTCGCTAACACTTGGATGAGTTCCAGTAAATCAGCTAATTCCTCGACAGCTTCTGCGTCCGTCGTTGCTTCCTCGTATTCAGCGAGTTCTTCATGTAATTTCTTTTTCGCTTCCACTAGGAATTCATTCTCATCCAACGTTCGGAACGTCGCTTTTTTCCCATTTTGGTCGATGATGGTTGGAATCGCGTCTCGAACTAATTTATGATAAAGTGGCATATCAATTCACTCCTTTGAAGGGTTGAGGGATCTCCGAGTCGAATCACTCGGTGTCGTACATATGTATTTTACAAGAGGAGGTTCTTTTCATGTCTACATTCAAACAGATCGATACAACGAACGCCCCTGCTGCAATCGGTCCTTACTCGCAAGGCTTCATCGCGAATGGTACACTCTACGCTTCCGGTCAAATCCCGATTGATCCGACAACAGGTGAACTCGTACCAGGCGGCATCACGGAGCAAACGGAACAAGTCATGCGGAACGTTGATGCCATCCTGAAAGAAGCAGGACTAACACCGGACCGCGTCGTCAAGACGACATGCTACTTAACGAGCATGGAACACTTCGCTTCTTTTAATACAATCTACTCCGACTACTTCGCACCACACGATCACTTCCCAGCTCGGTCTTGTATCGCCGTGAAGGAACTGCCAAAAGGTGCATTGGTCGAAGTCGAGATCTTAGGGCTCGTTTGACCTGATCGCTACGCACTCGTTGCGTAGCTTTTTTTCATCGCAATCCCCAACGTCCTGTTCCTTTCCCCGTCTCGCTGTAAAAGAGATCCTGCTCTCCCCGGTACAATTCACACTCACTCGCATGCAGGTAGATCAATTTTCGAATACGTGCCTCGAGTCCTGCTTCTGATGTAAAGCGTGATAGATCCAGATGTTCTGCTTGTCTTACGCGCTGGTAGATATCGATTAAGTCGAGTGGCGATTGTCGTTCTAGGATTCGCTGAATTACATCAAGTAACTGTTGGCTCTCATCCGTCATGTCCTTCTAACTCCTTTTTCATCACTTTGTTTTGAATTGCATTCATCACAATCGGTATTTGCACGACGAGATTCAAGACACTCAATCCAAGCACCAGTTGACTGGCTGTCAATGGCTTGAAGTAACCTTCTCCATACCCTTGCCCTAAGCTGAGCGCAATCCCGTAGGAAATCGAAAACGTAACTATGTTGCCGATGACGATGTGTTTCGGTTTCCCACTCCGCGCAAGTGAATACGATAGAACACCGAGTCCAAACAAAAATAAGGCATACCCCAGTATCGAACCCTCTTTCCAATCGAGGTACGGTCCGAGCCACGCAAACGGAATCAGATACAATAGTGCTCGTTTCATTGTTCATCCTCCCCTTCTTCATGTTCTCGATTACTCCCCGCACGGTAGTAACCGTATAACAGTTCCCGAATCATCTCCCACCCTGGTGGAAAGACGTTTGAGCGTGATACTTTTTCTGTACCGTGTTCTGTCGACACATGAATCTCCCAATCTGTTCCGTCCCTCATAGTAAGACTTTCAGGATTCAAGTACTTCCGCCATTTCTCGGCATCGAACCAATCCGACCACATGTCGATCAGATAGATATCCTCTTCCGTCAGTTTTATAAGTAACGGATCCATTTCGTCGGGTAAAATTAATCCACATGGAAACCATGGAGCTAATATTTCTTCCTCATCTTCCGCTCGAACCGTCCGACTTGCACGGTCCCACCAAAACGTCTGTCCTCTGCCCATGCCGGATTCCCGAAAATAAATTCGTTCGACTGTCTGCATCACGCTCATCCTCTAAAATTGATATTTCCATTATAGCCCATTTGTTATTTTTGACCCGTTACATTTTTCACTACGGTTCTGCTGATTTCTGTGACTGTGAAACATTTTTCTCCTTCTATCAGTAGATGTAGTGAAAGGAGATGTTTCACATGCATGTATCCATTCACCAAGCTGGTTATGACGTCGATCAGCCTGTCTTGCAAGAGATTACGTTTGCTTTACACCCTGGATTCATCACCGGTTTGATCGGTACGAATGGTGCAGGAAAAAGTACGACGATTCAAGCGATGTTCGGTACGCTACCTTGGGTCGAAGGAGAGATTGATTTACCGGTATCCCTCGCCTATATTCCGGAACAGCCGACCTATTACGAATATTTGACACTCGCTGAGCACCTTGAACTGGTCGCCTCGCTCCACGAGACGGATCATGCCTATACGGAACGACTTCTAAAGACGTTCGAACTGCATACCGTCACAGGTGACTATGTATCCTCTTTCTCTAAAGGAATGAAACAGAAAGTGATGCTTGTCTGCGCCTTGATGCAACGTGCGGACTGTCTGATTATCGATGAACCGTTCGTCGGTCTCGACGCGGTCGCGACGATTCGGTTGTTGCATTTACTCGAATCAGAACGAACGCGTGGTGTGGCGATTTTGCTTGTCACCCATGTCCTCGATTCCGCAGAACGTCTGTGTGATGATTTCGTCTGGATTGATCAGGGGCGCATCAAACATCAAGGAACACTCGCTCAAATCGGTGAAGCCGCTGGTCAGTCCGGTGCCCGCTTGTTTGACATCATGGAAGCGATGGTGCTCGAGCATGATTGAAACCTTTCTGAAGCAACGGATCCGTCGACAGCACGCGGAACAGCGGCGCTTCTTTCGAGAAATCTTCGACTGGACGATTTTGCTGTATCTCGTTGTTCCCGTCGGTCTGTTCATCATCTATGAGATGGTTCAGATCTTAAGTGGTCAAGCGGACTGGGTTCAAACGGTTCCGGTCACTTGGATTTTACTCGGTTGGATCTTGTATGGATTCCTGCCTGCCTTTTACGCTTGGTTCGAACCGGCAGATCGCCTCTTCTTCAAACCGGTTCCTGGAGCGATCGTTCGAATGAAGTGGTATTCCGTTCGGTATCACTTCGTGCGGATTTTTCTAATGACTGCCGGCTTACATCTCCTCTGTTTTCCGTTACATCGCATCCGATTTGACGAATCTAGTATCACAGTACTGCTGATTAGTCTCGCGCTCTCTTTGCTCCAACCGTTCTTTAGCTTTTGGACATACCGGTTATCTGGTCAATGGTTCTTACGGAAATGGAGCGGTCACCTCTTACTGTCAGCAGGGCGCATCACTCTCCTGCTCCTGCTTTGGCTTCAACCACACCCTGTCCTCTTCGTCTTTGCACTGTGTGTGTTGCTGTTCGGATCTCTTCATGTCCGGCACTGGTCACGGCGTGAGGACGGATTAACGGAGGATATCCTGTTGTCAACGAAACGACAGTCGAGTTTATCGGCGACCGTCCTTGAATTGAATGGTGCCTTACCGAAGCCGTCTCACCGGAAGCGTCCGTTCCTTCATTTGCGATTATTCAAGCAGACGCACCAGCAACTCCCGCTGATCACGTATCTGCGGGATCCGAGCAAGCGCCGTTTCTTACTCCAGCTGTTTGCTGCGATGAACTACGGTCTTCTCGTTTTACCATGGATCGGACGCGGACTCGTTTTCGCTTTCGTCCTGTTTGTTCTCTTTCAAGAACGGAAACAACATCATACATGGTTCCGCAGACAATCATTCTACCAGCACATTTCCAATTGATTGATTTCTGCTATACTTTTTCTATTACATTGGTTGGAGGGATGACTTCATGCGTACTCATTTATTCTTATTCGGAGGCGGTCCTCCTTTTACACCGAACTTACGAACACGATTTGCTACATTAACGAATGATGGACCGGTCGCGATTTTATACGTTCCGCGGACCGGTAAGGACTGGACAAGCTACTCCTCAATCTATACGAAGCCGTTAGAGGAAGATGGCATCTCGTCGTTCGTCCATCTGCCACTGTCTGACGCACCAACGGACGAACAACTTGCACAACTACAGCAGTGTCAGGGCATCATCATCTCCGGTGGCGAGACCGAATTGTATCAGCAATACTTGGTCGCTACACCGATCGGTGACATTATTCAGTCGCGTTTCGCAGATGGTGTTCCGGTCGCCAGCTTTTCAGCCGGTGCCCTCGTTTCGCCTGAACGGTGTGTGATTCCGGAGATCGACCAACGCGACAATCAACGTCTTCGTTTGCCTGGTCTTGCCTTACTGAAAGACGCGGTCATCTGTGTCCATTACGAGACGTGGGGCGAAGCTGCTCATCTCACGCAATCCTTTACGGAAGAAGTGACGAGCCGTGCCTTCGGTCTCGCTGATGAGAGCGGGATCTACCTCGAGAATCAGCAGCTGATTGAAACAGAGGGAACCGACCCTGTCGTATTGTTGCGGAGTCCCGTCGTATGACAGCAATCGTTCCTGCCGTCAAAGGTATCATCATTCACAAGCAACGTCTCCTGATCGTCCGCCGGGCGGCTGCTGACTTCGGTGGCGGGACATGGGAATGTCCGGGTGGTAAGATCGATTTCGGTGAACTGCCGCTCGACAGCCTCATCCGCGAGATTAAAGAAGAGACACAGTTGACGGTTTCACCGGAGCGTCTGCTCTATGCCTCGGGCTTTCTGACGCATCCCGATCGGCAAATCATCCTCTTGATGTACGTCTGTTCGACGAATCAGACAGACGTTCAGTTATCGGCAGAACACGATGACTATTTATGGGCGGATGAAACAATGATCCGGCAACTGATCGCGCCGAACATTCTTGCTGATTTTGAACAGTACGATGTCTTTTCCTTGTTATGAAAAAATACCCCGCCAGACCAGTCGGTCGAGCGGGGTATTTTTCATCGGAGAGATGGATCACGGTAACAGACGACACGATTCCGCCCATTTTGTTTCGCCTCGTATAAAGCTAAATCCGCTTTCTGAACGGTCTCAAAGACGGTCGATGCTTGATCAGAAGAAGCGACACCAAGTGATAACGTCACATGAAACACGGGATGATCCTTATAAACGAAATGCTGATCGGCACAAGCAGAACGAATCCTTTCGCCGATTCGCTCCGCCCGTTTCAGTGGTACATCTGGTAACAAGAAGACGAACTCCTCACCCCCGTATCGACCGATGAGCCCCTTGTCCGGAAGATACGACTCCAACAGGTGGCTCAGTTGCCGTAAGACGACATCCCCTCCTTCATGTCCGTATGTATCGTTAATCGCTTTAAAATGATCGAGATCAAGAATGAGAACAGAAAAGGCGGTTCCGTGCTGGGCGTATTCAGCCAATGTCTCATCCAGTTTCCGACGATTGCCAAGCTGCGTCAGGCTATCCGTCAAGGCGAGTTCCTGCTGGGTTTGGACAAAGACGAAATGCTTCCGTAACTCCTGCAGGAAACGATAGGTCACATATCCACCGACCAAGTTGACGATGATGTAAACGAAGGCCATGCTCAAAAATCGTTCGACCGTATCAGTCAGCAAATACAGTGCGGGTAAGCTATAGGCGATTCCGACACCGAGCAAAATCAAATAATCCTTCAGGCGCCGGGCGGCAAAGCGTCGGTAGACTTCCGCTGTGACGAGTAACGCGACACAGATTAACGTGGCTAAGACGAGTCCTTCGTAACCACCGGGTGGCGTGACAATAAAACGTGCCCCGATGACAAACAGAACCGTGATCCCCCCACTGACCCACCCTCCATAGAGATAGGCCGTCACGAGCGCTGGCAGCCGCAAATCAATCTTTGCGACATCGTACGAGATGCTGTTGAAGACAAGCAATGCCCCGATGATGCCGGCGATACATCCGACGAGTAGACGAACTCGTATCGGAGAGACCGGTGAGATGTTTTCAATCCGCCGTAACGGCAAAAAAGCAAACAGCAGCGTGGCAATCAACAAGGAAAAATTGAGCAATAAGGCATTGAACAATTCGAGCATGCTTTCGTCCCCTTTCTTTCACTCTTTTATCACCTGTATTCCCTCTCGATTGCACATTCTCCTCTTTTTCCAAGGTTTTCAAATACTTCGAAAGGGAATCTAAAAATATGTCTATCGTATACATCAAAAAGGGGGAACCGCTGTGGATCGTCAAGCTGAAAAACGAAAAAGCAAGATGCCGTTCTTTATTATTTTAGTAATTGTCATCTTTATCATCGTCGCTGCTGCGTTGATCATTTACGTCACGTCTGAACCAAAAGAAGAGACACAAGCACTTATGACGCATCTTGCGACCGTCCTTCCGATTCACGTGAAGTAGATTCACAAGACCTTTACAGAAGCCGTACAACACCTTCATACATCTTGACTCTTCTCCTTCCGATAGGTACACGGGAGGAGATGTTTTATGCTTACGAAAAAACGCCTACTGGCACAACAACTGAATGGATGGTTGATTCCGATCGTCGCCATCGGGCTGATCGTGATCAGTGCACTCAGTGTTTACGCATCCTACAGACAGTCCGTCGCAGCGACCGAGGAACGGCTGATGCGTGAATTGACGATGTTCGACGCGAACGTCCGGGCAACTTTTCTCGCGTATCCGGATGACGCAACAGACCGCTCGCGTGCCATTAAACGATTGCAACAGCAACAGCGAACTGACTTATCACGTGACGACTACACGATTCGCTTTCAAAGCCTGAACACGAGTGCGACGTTCCGACCGTTGACACTCGAACCAGCAAAACGAAAACAACTACTAGAGCACTTAAAAACAGCCCGTACATATGCTTTTTCCAATCAAAATCGCTTTCTTGTCGCGATGACGATTCCAGAACTCGATGACGTCATCTTGCTGACGACCGATCGCGATAAATTAATCGCCCCTGCTCGAGATTTAGCTTGGACACTCGTCTGGGTGAGCGTAGTCACGCTTGTCAGTATCAGCCTCTTAATCCGCTGGCGAATTCAACATCAACTGGCACCGTTATCGAAACTCGCTCTACAGATTGAAGAAGCGCATGCGAAGCGCTCGTATCGTCCGTTAACGCTCAAGACGACAACTTTTGAATTACAACAACTGACTTTTCAATACAATCAATTGATGCAACAGATTGGAGATTTAACGACCGAGATGCAACAAGCCAGTCAGGAACTCGAGTCCGTCCAGCCCCACTTCTCCTCGCGGTTATCCGCGATGGATCAATCGGTGCAAGCCGTCGACGAAGTCGCCGGTTCCTTACTTGCGCAATCAACACAGATGGACCAGACGATCGTTGCATCAGCACGTTTGACGGCACAAGGACACGATGCGTTAAGCGAAATGCAAACGACACTTCTGAACAGCCAACATGCCGTGACCCGCTTTCAACAGACCGTCGAGACGAATCATACGACCCTCGAGACACTGCAACAAGAAGGCCACTTGCTAAAGGAACAAGCCGCGACGACGGAACAAATCTTGCAACAGACCTCACATCTACAGCAACAGATGGAAACCTCAATTTCGCACATCCAGCGCGTTGCTGAAGAGACACGCCGCTTGTCGCTGAACGCGCTGATCGAGGCAACGCGTGCCGGAGAAGCCGGTCGTGGCTTCACGGTCGTCGCTAAGGAAGTCGAAAAACTCGCAATCGATATCCGAACGAGTACAGATCATATCCGGCAGGTCAATCAGACCTGGACGACAGGACTCGATCAAGTTGAACAAGCCCTCTCGCAGATGACGGAACGTTTTCTCTCAACATCGCAACAGCTCATGACGGCAACAGGGCACTTGAAACAGATGCTGACTGAAGCGACGACGATCGAAACGACACTGGGTACTGTCGAACACCAGCGTCAGATCGTCGCAGACGTCCAATTGAGCATGCAGGAACATCTACAGTCGGTTCAGCAGTTGATGTCAGAACTCTCGTCTTACAGCCAGGTGCTCGGGGAACAGATGCAACACCACGTCATTCAGCAAACAGAACTGAAGACACATAGCGCCGTACTCGAGTCTCGCATCAGTTCGTTGCAACAGACCGTTCGCTCGAGTGAATCGCCATCTTAACAAAAGGAGCGCCTCCCATCTCTGGTAAGCGCTCCTTTCCTCTGTTCTCAGCCGATATAACGTGCTTCCTTCTTATCGATGATGTTGCGGATCCGGTTTTCCGTCACCTGATACTGCTCTGCCAATTGACGAATCGTCTTCCCTTTTTCATACTGCGCGCGAATCGTTCGAATCTGAAATGGCGACAGCGTCACATGTTGACCTAACAAGAGATCGAACTCACCCAGTAGTTCGTTATACTGCTGATCGATTGAAGGCAGAATTTCTAAATTCGACAACTGATCGTCAGCCCGTTTGCCGTTGCGCCTGACGAGTCGCGCTTCCGTGACGTCTGTCGTCAGAAAGGCTTGCGCAACGAGTAGACCGACCTGTATCCGTTCTCCTCGACCACGTTGATAGAGCGTGACTTTGCGATACCCTTCCCGATTGAGCCGTGGACGGAGCAGGACACCTTTTCGACGTTGCCGGACGCCGCGACACGTCACGATCGTCCGGTCGAGCGATCTTATGCGACCAAGCGATGAGACTTCATATATACCTACATAGCCGATGACGGCTTTCCATTGTTCTTGCATGGTTGTCCTCCTTCAGACAAGGACACGACGGGACTTCATATTTGAATTATATCAAATTACGAACAAACGTTCTAGTGATGTCGCTCATCGGAATGTGCTATTCTTAGCAGAAAAAG
Source organism: Exiguobacterium sp. TDN 0502 (assembly GCF_050846835.1). Classification (NCBI taxonomy): domain Bacteria; kingdom Bacillati; phylum Bacillota; class Bacilli; order Caryophanales; genus Exiguobacterium; species Exiguobacterium sp. TDN 0502. Next base: position 151,832 of record NZ_JBOZGJ010000008.1, read on the forward strand.
GAAATGAGGCCTACTCATGAAATTTGTCTTGTTACTTGGTCCGCAAGCGGTCGGAAAGATGACGATTGGTCAGGAAATCGAACGGTTGACGGAGATGAAAGTTTTTCATAACCACCAGACGATCGATCTGTTATTGCCTTATTTTGATTTCTCCGAACCTGCACATCACCGCTTAAAGGATACGATTCGGCGCGAGATGTTCAAAGAAATGGCGAACAGCTCCCTCGAAGGTGTCCTGTTTACATTTCTCTGTCTATTCGGTGTCGACGGCGGCGGTCTCGAGTTCATTGAAGAGACAGTCGAATTATTCGAACAAGCAGGTGCCGACGTCTATATCGTTGAACTGGATGCGCCGGTCGCAACCCGCCTGCACCGGAACACGACCGAAAACCGATTGACGCATAAAGTAACGAAACGTGATCTCGCTGCTTCTGAACAAGACTTACGCGAGACGGCAGACGGATACCGGACACGTTCGCTGCCGGGCGAACTACCGGACGTCAACTACCTCTTCCTCGATACGGAACAATTAAGTGCACGTGAAAGCGCTGAAGCGATTTGCGACCATTTCAACTGGTCTAAAACAACGGTCTAATCACTAAAGCCCCGTCCTGCTCAAGCAGGCGGGGCTTTAGTGATGGAGTTCGCGTGCAGATCGATTCGCCTGCAACTGAAATCCGTTTCGACGCCAGACCGTCTCACTGCCTGCTTCGCCGTAGACACGCGTCAGTAATAACGTCCGCGCGAGATACGATAGAATCGATGTCAGTGCTTCTGTGATGTATCCGTGCTGATCGTCCTCATCCGTCGTTGTATAACGTAAGGTTCCGATCGATCCATTCCATGTAAAGGTAATCGTTCCGACGATCGTTTTTTCACGCAACGCATGCAGCGTCCACTTACAACCCGATGCTTCATCCATTGCTTCGACCAACAGCCGTGACGTCGTAAAATCCGGATGTCGTCCTTGCATTCAGCTCCCCTCCTCGACCTCAAACGTTGCTGTCGCGTAAGCCTCTCCGTTAATCAAAATCGTCAGTGTATGTGTTCCCGGATAATGGACACGTGTCGTCATGTTCCGAAATGATTGGCGTCGTTCAATGTGCAGGACACCTTTAACTTCCCGCTCCCGCAGTTGAAACACCTTCCGACTCGTTCCGCGTTGTTTGACGTAATCGATCGCATATTCAAGACGCAGACGTTGCTCAACGGAACTATGCACTTGAAACGAAAACTGTAGCTCTTGACCAATCGTCACCGGTGAGACGACTAAATCCGTCACCTCTACCTCACCTTGCGTGACGTGTCCGAACAACTGCAACACTTCTGGATTTCCGCGCTTCAGTAACGTCCGCGAAGCATGGCGTAAAATCCAGTCCGTGTTCGAATCTGTTCCTAAGTGACGTTCGATTCGCTCGATCAAGTATTCCGGATGTGTCTTTGAAATATCGTTCAAATGATTGGCGACACTTTTTCGGACGTAGAGTGACGGATCCTGTAGTAAGGCGTCAAGAATCGGTAATGCTGGACGCGGATCAGCAATCAGACGCGGAATCGCTTGTCCCCATGGTAAACGCGGTCGTGTCCCTTCGGACGCTAAACGACGGACGTGTTCATCGTCTGATCTTGTCCATTGGAGCGCCTGCTCGAGATAACGTTCTTGATCAGCAAGTAAAAAGCGGCGAACGGCGAACTCCGACGTCGAATGCGGCGTCAACTTGGCAAGTGTCGCTAACGCAAGCGTCCAATCAGCAAGGTCTGCCGTCCGTTCGACATACTCTGGAAAAACAATTCCCGGTAGCCCGGTAAACTTCGGTGCGAGCCGCTCTAGTTCTCCCGCTGCGTCCGGAAACGGCGGCAAGATTGTCTCGAGTGTCTCAGCCACACGACGGACACGTTGCTTAAACGCGAGTTCTTCCCAGTCCCTCTGCTCGACTCGCCTTCGAAAATCCGGTACGTCGACCGCTGCTCCTAAGCGGTCGAGCCAACTCGGTGAAAACACATCTTTAATCAAACTCATCCTTCATCCAGTCCCCTCTGTGTGCGCTCCAGTTTGAGCAATGTTTCCTTGCGTGCGAGTCCACCCGCGTATCCACCTAAATCGCCATTCGTCCGAATGACCCGGTGGCACGGAATGACGATTGCCAGTTGGTTCGCTCCATTCGCTCGTGCGACGGCGCGAACGGCAGTCGGCTGACCGATCCGGATCGCCAGCTCTTGGTACGAGATCGTCTCTCCACTCGGAATCCGCTCGAGTTCTTCCCAGACGCGACGTTGAAATGGTGTCCCGTATCGCATTAGTGGCGTCTGAAACGATACCGGCTCTCCTTTGAAGTAACGACGGAGCTCCGCTTCAATCTGTTCAAAGACCGGTGACTCCCCGGGCACGATGACGGCACGCGCCTTCAGCCGCATCCGTTCGATTTCCCGTTCGAGTCCGCGTCGGTCGACGAACTCGAGCAGATGTAAGAGTTGATCGTCAGCAATCGCTAGCATCGACCCGAGTGGTGTATCAAGCCATTTCGCACGTAAGACTTGTCCGTCAAAGCGCGACGGTGCCTGTCCGAGAATCCGTGCTGACGCCTCACGAAAACCACTACTCGATTCATAACCTCCAGCTAACTGTCCTTCGATGATCGGCTTACCGGTCCGGATCTCCTTCATCGCAAGCCCCATCCGTCGTGCCCGAGCATAGGCGACGAACGTCATCCCGAAACGCTTCTTGAACTGACGGCGTGCCGTTGATTCGTCGAGACCAAGTGCTCGAAAGTCGGCTTCCTTGAACCGTTTGTCTGGTTCTGCCTCGACCGCTTCGATCAAGCGCTGAATCGTACCATGATCCCCGGGATAAGCAAGCGGATGACAACGACGGCACGGTCGATAAGAGGCAAGTAATGCCTCTTGCGCCGTCTCGAAAAACTCACAATTCTCTGCTTTTGGTTTTCGCGCTGGGCACGTCGGACGGCAAAAGATGCCGGTCGTCTTGACGCCGACGAAAAACGTCCCTTCATACGTCGCGTCCCGGCGAACAAGTGCTTCATAATACGTGTGGTGTTCCATCGCCTTCCCCTCCTTTGTCCTTAGTATACCGGCTTGTCCGGTCATCATGTCGCCGAAAATCAGGCATCGATATGTTTAAGATTCAGTTAAGAATTCTCCACCTGTTTTCGAAAGGGACGACGTGCATACTACATGCTATACTCAACGGAAAGTAGGGTTTTCATGTTTGATTTTTTAAAAGCAGCACTTCACGCACCACTGCATGTCGGAGCCGTCGCACCGAGCAGTCCACGCCTGGCCGAAATGATGGCACGACGCGCCGTCGCCGATCGTCCACGCCAGATTCTTGAAGTCGGAGTGGGTGACGGGGCAATCACAAAAGCTTTACTGGCCGCTCGTTCGCCGGAAACACATCTCTTGATTTGTGAACGGAGCGAAACGTTCCGCCCGGCACTCGAGCAATTGCTGGCTCAAGAAACGAATGTCACCCTCGTCATTGGTGACGTTCAAGGATTATCCGATTCATGGAGCGGACAGATCGACATCATCGTCAGTGGTCTTCCGTTCGCGTCGTTCCCGGCAGCGTTACGGCATGATTTATTGGCACAGTTCCAAACATTACTACGACCAGGCGGTCACTTCATCGCCTTTCAATATACTCGGTTCCGGTTCAAGATGTTCCGGGATTATTTTCAAGAACACAGTTATTCGCACACGCTCTACAATCTGCCCCCGGCTTATGTTTTCGAGGGGGTGCAACAGGAGGAATCTACACATGCCCACGCTCTTGATCGTTGATGATGAAGCAGACATCCGTCAATTGCTTCGACTGTATTTAACCAATGAGGGGTACGAGATCCTCGAAGCCGAAAACGGTGAGGAGGCATTAGCGACTCTTGCAACGCGTCCGGTCGATGCGATGTTGCTCGACGTGATGATGCCCGTCCGCGATGGCTTCTCGACCGTTCAAGCGGCACGTGCTGCCGGTCACACGTTACCCGTCTTGATGCTGACAGCGAAACGCGAAGACATGGATAAGATTCAAGGCTTGACCTTCGGGGCGGACGATTACATCGGTAAACCGTTCAATCCGCTCGAAGTCGTCGCCCGCATTAAGGCGCTACTGCGCCGCGTCAGCCAGTATCATGTCCCGACTACGGCTTCAGCGATTCAGGTCGGTCCATTCACGCTCAAAGAAGACGAACGCGTCATCTTTAAATACGATGTGCCACTCGCCCTGACCCGCCGTGAATTTGATTGCCTGGCACTCTTCTTGAATCATCCCCGTCGTGTCTTCTCGGCTGACGATCTCTATGAGCGGGTTTGGCAAGAAGAAGCACTTGGTTCCGCATCGAACGCCGTCATGGTGTTGATCCATAAGCTTCGCGACAAGATTGAGGATGTCCCGAAAGAACCGCGCTACCTCCAGACCGTCTGGGGCGTCGGTTATAAGGTTGAGCCATGAGACGAATCAAACTGACGGTCTGGATGCTCGTTTTGCTACTGCTTGCTGCGCTCCTCAGTACTGCATTATCTTGGTTGTTGTCTAGCCAATTACCGATTGGCACAACCACGATTCCTCGTTATTACTATACGACAGAAGCGCAAACGATTCAGGACGTCAAACAGGACATCACCCGCTATCAAAAAGGGCAAACACCGAACGGCCCATACGAATGGGCAGTCTATGGAGCGGATAGTCGTCGCATCGCTGCATCCGACAAGTATCCGAAAGACTTGACGCCGAGCCGGTTGCTCGCTGCGCAAACACCGACGGAGCGAGATCCTTCTGATACAGGAACGATTCGTACTCTTCATCATATCGAAGCCATCTCCCTACCAAACGATGAGTCTGGATTTTTCCTGACCGTACAAAGCGAAAAGCCAACATTGAACGAATATCAAGTCGGTAATCCGAATGCGTTCTTCATCTTGCAGGTCGTCTTGTTCATCCTCTTTTTACTACTGTTGACGCGTTGGATTGCCAGATTGTTCCGCGAACTCGAGCGACGGCTTGAGCGATTGACGGTCGAACCAGCGCCAACAGCACCGTTACCTCCCGTCAAAGGACCAAAGGAGTTCAAATTGTTCGCTCAATCGATCGAACGAATCGAACAAGAACTTCGAACGTTACGGATGCGTGATCAGGAGCGGTTCGTTCAGCAGTTGCGCTTGATCACGAGTCTATCGCATGACTTACGGACACCCTTGACCTCGATCCAAGGTTTCATCCAGTGGCTGACGGAAAAACACGAGACGTTATCTGCGACCGAACGGACGGAGCTCCTAGCGATCGTCACCCGCCAGTCGGAAACGCTCGCTGCCCGGATCGATGAACTGTTCACGCTCGCTAAATTATCGAACACCGATTACCCGGTCGAACGAAGATCGCTTGATCTTGTCACACTGACGGAACAAGTCCTAGAGCTGTTTCCTGGCACTTCCTCTACTGTTAATGGTCCTGCACACGCGACTCTCTTCGCCGATCCGATGCTCTTACGGCGCTTGCTCGAAAATCTGATTCGTAATGCAACACTTCACGGAACGGGTGATCTTCGGATTACGATCAAAGACGAAACAGAAGGCATCCAGCTAATCTGCTCGAATGCGATTAAGTCGACCTATACGCTAGAGGAACTAAACGAATGGCTGACACCGTTCGGAACATCTGACGCATCGCGTTCTTCCGGCGGTTCTGGTATCGGTTTATCGATTGTTCAACAAATCATGGCACGTCATGGGGGGAGCGTCGTGTTGAGTTCACAAGACAACCGCTTCATCGTGACCTGTCGTTTTCCACATGTTTCGTAAGCCTGCATCCGATGTGCGCATCGGGTGCTTTTTTGGTCAGGTTGTTACTTCTTAGACACTTCTTTGAAAATGGAATTCGATACACTAAAGACTGTTAGAAATTAGTTGTCGTTTTAAAGGAGTTGTTCGTGTCTTATGAAATCCTCGTCTCGTTCGATTACATATATGCCAGGGCTTGATGGCTTACGTGCCTTCGCCGTCCTATCTGTCATTCTCTACCACTTATCCGTTTCATTCTTCTCCGGTGGTTTCCTCGGTGTCGATCTCTTTTTCGTCCTATCCGGTTACCTGATTACCGGTCTCTTGTTGCGCGAGTGGCAAACGACCGGACGCCTCGACTTAAAACGATTTTGGATTCATCGCTTCCGTCGCCTGTTCCCAGCCCTATTCGTCATGCTGTTACTCGTTCTCGGGTACGTGACCGTCTTTGAACGCGAGCTGTTGCACACGGTTCGCCAAGATAGTGCCTTTGCGCTCATTTACGGGACGAACTGGTGGTATATCTTCCATGATGTCTCGTATTTCGAATCGTTCGGTAAGCCGTCACCAATCCAAAATCTTTGGTCGCTCGCGATCGAAGAACAGTTCTATCTACTGTTCCCGATCTTACTCTGGTTCGGAATGAAAAATCGTCGTTTGTTTTTGCAATTGATCGGTGTTGCGATTGGTGCATCCGTACTCGCGATGGCGATTCAGTTCACACCCGGTGAAGATCCAAGTCGTGTCTACTACGGTACGGATACTCGGTTATTCACCTTGTTGATCGGTAGTCTGCTCGCTTTCGCGTGGCAGCCGAATCGCTTTAAACTCGATATCCCGAAACGCGGTGTCCGGTTACTGAATCAAACCGGTGCTGTTACTTTGCCACTCTTGCTTATACTGATGATCGTCACGAGTGAGTTCGGAAGCTTCTTGTACCGGGGTGGCTTTTTCCTCGTCGCCGTCCTTGTTGCACTATTGATTGCTACGATCGCCCATCCGGCATCGATCTGGAGTCGGTGGTTTGCGCATCCGGCACTTGTTGCGATCGGTAAACGATCATACGGTCTATATCTCTGGCATTTTCCCGTCATCACGTTGATGACGCCGGTCGAGCAGATCGGTACGTTCTCGTTGCTGCGGACCGTGCTGATCGTCGTCGTGCTTGTTGCCTTGACCGAAGGATCGTATCGCTTCATCGAACGTCCGATCCGTCAGCATGGGCTGTCTGGTTACTTGAAGCGTTTATCGTTACATCCGCGACAGTTACGACAGTTCTCACTGGTTCAATGGACAAGTGTTGCCGTGTTGACGGTTCTCGTCGTCAGCTTCATCGGCAACTTATCGATTCTTGCTGTTTCCGATAATCCGAAGCCAGAACCTGCCTTTCATAAGGTAGCAGCGCCAAAAGAAAAACCGAAGCCAATCCTTAAACCGACGACACCAAAAGCAAAAACTGGTCAACGAAAAATCTGTCGACCGACGCTCGCGATCGGGGACTCGGTCTTACTCGGTGTCGAGGATTACCTTGGCAGTACGCTCAAGCAATTGACGATTGACGCAAAACTCGGTCGACAGCTCCGGGAGGCGATTCCGCTGAGTGAGCAGTATGCCGCGTACAATCAGCATGGACGCCAAGTCATTCTCCATCTCGGAACGAATGGTAGCTTCCGCAAAGATCAGTTGAATAGCTTACTCGATCAATTTGCAAATGCCGATCGTATTTATCTCGTCACAACACGTGTTCCGCGTCCGTGGGAAACGGAAGTCAATCAGATGTTACAGGAGGCATCGAAACGAAAACGAGTCGAACTGATCGACTGGCATGCTGTTGCTGTCAAACATCCGTCCTACTTTGAAGCGGACGGCGTTCATTTGAACATCAAGGGTGCCCGTGCCTACTCAAAGATCATTGCGAAGGCAACGAATTGCGCCGTTTCGACGAAATAAGACCACGACGAACAAGGTAGCGGACTGAACTGCTCCCTGTCAAGTAGACAGGACAAATAATAAAAATTCTTTAAACGGCTTGAGCTCTGTATTCTAACGGA
>NZ_JBOZGJ010000009.1:0-128566 GCF_050846835.1 Exiguobacterium sp. TDN 0502
TCAGCGTCAGCGTCAGCGTCAGCGTCAGCGTCAGCGTCAGCGTCAGCGTCAGCGTCAGCGTCAGCGTCAGCGTCAGCATCGGCATCGGCGTCAGCATCCGCGTCGGCATCAGCGTCCGCATCGGCATCAGCATCAGCATCAGCATCCGCGTCGGCGTCCGCATCCGCGTCGGCATCAGCATCGGCATCAGCGTCAGCATCCGCATCGGCATCGGCATCCGCATCAGCATCCGCATCAGCATCGGCGTCCGCATCCGCGTCAGCGTCAGCGTCAGCATCGGCGTCGGCGTCCGCATCGGCATCAGCGTCCGCATCGGCATCGGCGTCAGCATCCGCGTCGGCATCGGCATCCGCATCGGCATCCGCGTCGGCATCCGCGTCGGCATCCGCGTCAGCATCCGCATCCGCATCGGCATCCGCATCGGCATCCGCATCGGCGTCAGCATCCGCATCAGCATCCGCATCCGCATCGGCATCCGCATCGGCATCCGCATCGGCATCCGCATCGGCATCCGCATCGGCGTCGGCATCGGCGTCGGCATCAGCATCGGCGTCAGCGTCGGCATCGGCGTCCGCATCCGCATCGGCATCGGCGTCGGCATCCGCATCCGCATCAGCATCCGCATCGGCATCTGCATCAGCATCCGCATCCGCATCGGCGTCAGCATCGGCGTCAGCATCGGCGTCAGCATCGGCATCCGCATCAGCATCCGCGTCAGCGTCGGCATCGGCGTCAGCATCCGCATCGGCATCTGCATCGGCGTCCGCGTCGGCATCAGCATCCGCATCCGCATCCGCGTCGGCATCCGCATCCGCGTCAGCGTCCGCGTCGGCATCAGCATCCGCATCACCATCCGCCTCTTCATTGAAGATAATCGTATCTTGACCATCTAAATCCGCTAGCAGTTGCGCATCGATTGCGGACGTATTCACTACGGATCCTCTCACGACGACTTCGTCTTGAGCGACTCCGGCAGGCTTATCAACAATGATATTGGCACTGACCGATGTTGGTCCCAGTACCTGAACACCTGCCAGTTCATTCGACAGGTTCACTGTATCGTTGGTCACGGCAGTCAACACACCGTTGACTTCCGGCAATAAGTCCTTCACCGGATCCAGTACAGGATCAATTAAATTTCCAGCTAATCCTGTGAGTTCCAAATTCGTAATCGCATCGACTACATCCTGGAGCGCTTCCTGAACGACCTGTTTCGTTACGGTATCCAAGTGATTGCCAAGACCATCACTGAAATCGATGACGATGGATCCATCCGGATTGATGACGATCGGAATCGACTCCTGGTAATCCAACAGGTTGGATAACGCCGTATCGAGGTTTTGTAAATTATCAAGTGCCGTCGTCAATTCGGTTAACCCATTCACCTGCAGCAATCTACCGACTACCGGAAGATTTTGCAGGTTATCGATTCCCGTCAACAAGTTGTTGACGATGGTCGTCACGTCCGCTGTCAACGGATCAAGTTGTGCTTTTAATGTCGGTAAGTCTTCCAGTGTAATCGGCAGCAGTTCGACGCTGACATTCGCATCTCCGTTTGCCGTCATCTTACCGGCCAAGTCTTCGATATTGAAGACGGCTACCCGGTCCGGGTTCAAAACTTCTGCATCGGCTAATCCGACACCGGTCAAATTAAGGGCTAAATCATAGTTATCCGGCTGTTCCGTCAGATTTGCACTGACCGCGACATCTGTCAGCAACTGCACTTCTGCCAGGCTGATCCGGTTCGGTCCTTGCACAAGCGAATTACGGACCGAGTTCGCAAATTGACTTTGCTGCGTTTGAAATTTCTTTTCAGAATTATCAGCCGCTTCGGTTTTCGTATAGGTGAATGAGATTGGAGAGAGGGCGAGGGAGGACGCTGCCAGCAATTTCACTAGTCGTCGTGTGTGGTTTCTGTGGTGTCGATTCATCTTCTTTCGAAAATCCGGTGTCTTTTTCTTCATTTCAACACTCCTTTTCTACGGAAAAAATAATCGTACACCTATTATTATGCCCAAAATACCTATAAAAATATACAATTTTTTACAAAATTAATAGTTATATAGTTCTTATTAACTAGTATTTCAATTGTTAATTTTAGGGAACAATATATTTTAATGATTTTTTATAAATTTACCATTTAATATATATTAAAATTTTATTTCGTTCTATTTTCATCCATTTTGTGTAAAAATGCGATATTTTAGTTTTATATGACCATAATGTTCAAAAACAAAAAAACACCTACGAGCTTCTGCTCGTAGGTGGATGAACCTGCTGATTTAATACTTGATGTGTTGTTTACTCCAGCGAATCGACTCTTTGAACTGACGGACGAGATCTTCTGCCGGTGCGGTTAAATAATAAGCAAGACCATGTACTTTTTCGGACATCTGCTGAATGACGAGCCCATCTTCAATCAATTCCTGCAACTGTTCCAGAATTTGACCGTGCGACTGATCAATCCGTTGCTCAAGTTCGCCGATCGTCAATGCGCCATCTCGCAACAAATAAATGATACTCGACTTGAGGCTGTTCTCGAAGTTGTGCTGAAACTTCTGCAGTGCCAGTAAATCGGCCTGTTCTTCGGTATGACGTGAATCCATCTGATTCCTGCCCCCTTTTTCTTAGCTACTTTTTCAGTATGACGCACTTTTGACCGAATTTCAAAACTCAATCACGATCCGTGACAATCGTATCGAATGTCTTCTCTTCTTGTGTGACGACCATCTTTTTCTGTGTTCGTAAATGATAGAGACGACGAATATTCAAGATGACGACCTTCATGACGGCATAGAACGGAACACCAAGCAAGACACCGAAGAATCCGGCAATGTTTCCGGCAACGAGCAGGACGATGATGATCGTCAACGGATGGACGTCGAGTGTCTTTCCTTGAACGAGCGGTGACATGATATGCGAATCAATCTGCTGCGCAACGGTCATGACGATGATGGCGTAGATGGCGAGGATCGGATCCTGGATGAACCCGACGATCAACGCCGGAATGACACCGAGCACCGGACCGAGGAACGGAATGATGTTCGTCAGTGTCGCAAACAAGGCGAGCAGTAACGCATAATCGATTCCGATGATCAAGTATCCGATATAGGCGATGATGCCGACCCCGATACTGACGATGACCTGTCCCCGGATGTAACTCATGATCGTCAAATGAACATCCCCGAGGATTTTTTTCGTTTCCGTATGGTACTCGTAAGGCATCATCTTAACGAGATTCCCTTTGAGCTTATCGCCGTCAAGCAACATATAGATCAGCATGATCGGGATGATGATGATCGTGACGACCGTCGTCGTCAATACACTGACGAACCCACCGACTCCCGTGCCGATGTTCTTCAGGAACGTCGAAGCGTACTCCGAGATATTACCGGAGAACTTATTGAAGAGATTGTCTTGTCCCGTCATGAAACGAGAGAAGAACGCACTGTTTTCGAGCTGGTCCCGCACATCGATCAATTGACGCTGGAACTGTGCTGCAAGTGTTGGAATCGAATTGACGAATTGCGTGATTTGATCTGACAACATGGGACCAAAAACAAATCCAAGTAGTGTCAGGATCCCGACGAGTCCAAGCAACACAAGAACCACGGCCGGACGCCGTTTCATCTTTTTCTCGAGCAACTCGACGATCGGCAGCAGGACATAATATAGAATCCCGGCGATCGCGAGCGGCGGTGCGACCATCTGAAGCAAAATCGCGACCGGTCGGAACAGGAACGTCACATGATTGCCGATCCAGACGATGATCAGTAGCGTCATGATCCACCAGGCGAACCGGTACCATTTGTTTTCAAACATCTTTTGCATCTGACCACTTCCCTATTTATATGATAAAGTGCAATATCCATTATTGTTTTCCTTAAAACGACGTACTTTAATCCTTATTCTCAAAAAATATATCATTCACTATGAGTTAAGCAATATATGATATATTTGTTTTAGTCATTTTTGCAGATTCAAATTTGCTGGTGTGCGCGTTTCTGCGTAAGATGAATATATTCGGCATTTAAGAAAACTTTTTTATACATGTACAAATAGAATATGGAGGATACCCCAGTGAAATGGATCAATCATACTATCGGTCGCCAATTGATGTTCGCCTTCTATATGGTGTTCGTCGCCCTCAGCATCACGTCTGGGATTGTTTACTTCTATACGGAACAAAAGATTGATCAGGCGAATGCGACCTTCGATGATTTACGCGAACGGCGAACGAACGCGAACGCCCTCGCAAACGAATGGACGATTGCTCAAAGTAATGTCAAATCCTACTTGCTGACCGGCTCAGCTGACTCGCTCGATGCCGTCAAGACGAACCAGCAGGAAATCAACCGACTGACGACATGGTTCGAGACCTATGCGATCTACGAGCAGGGCGAGGAATACGCGACAGCCACCCGTCAGATGTACGATGATTATTTCGGCACATCACTACCGCTCCTGACGGAATACGTCGACGGCAAGAAGGACGGAAAAATCAACGAAGACTTCGTCGATCCGGATACGTTAGCCGCTCTCTCGAACGGTAAAGATCTGTTTACGGCCAATGGCACGTTACGCGGTTCCGTCAGTTTGTCAGACGCCGATGTCGATATGACACGGATCGATACGCTGCTTGCCGATTACCTGACGTTGATTCAAGGCAAGGAAATCGATGCGAAGAATGATCTTTTAAGCGAGATGCGAATTGCCCAGTTCATCTGGCTATCGAACCTCGTCGTCCTGATCCTTGTACTCCTGTCGCTCGTCCGTCCGTTCATCAGCCGGATCACGAAGCAAGTCAATGCCTTGTCTCGAGACAGTGCGATGCTTGCGAGTGGCGAAGACATTCACGAGATCCCGTTACCGAAACGCAAGGACGAGCTGCATACACTGACGGCATCGTTCAATCAGATGGCTGCTTCGATTGCCGACAACAAGGTCCATATGCTCGCGAAGAATGAAGAACTTCAGGCACAACAGGAAGAACTCGTCGCGCAGCAAGAGGAACTGCAAGCGCAGCAGGAAGAACTCGAAGAGGCACTCGATATTACACTGCGGAGTGAGCAGCACCTGAAGTACCGCAATGAATTGACGGAAACGCTCGCTTCGCGCGAAACGTTGACGGCGTACCCGGAAATCATCGAAAAGCTCGTCTCGATCACGAACTCGGAAATCGGAGCATTGCTGTTCCTTGATCAACAGGAAGTCCGCTCGACGATCGATTACGGAATGACAGAAGAGATGGTCGAGCGCGTCGTCTCGGACGATCAATCGCTCTTCCACCGCGCGCGCCTCCTGAAGCGTCCGGTCCATTCCTCGAAGCAGGTGGCACACGAGAGTCCGCTTCCGTACCCGTACTATATGTATGAAGTTGCCGTACCGGTGCTTGATCCTTCGAAGAAACATATGATCGCCTGTATCTATCTCGTCCGTTATCGGGATGCCTTCACGACAGAACAGATGAACGACATCCTGTCCTTCTCGCATCAGCTTTCGCTCTCACTCCTACGGATGGGCGTCTACGAAGAGATGATCCATGAGAAGAACAAAACGACACAGCTGCTGAACTCAATCCGTGAAGCTGTCGTCTATATCGAACATGAAACAGATGAGCTCCTCGTCAATGAACCATTGATGACGCTGTTCCCCGAGGTTCCGACGCAGTTCGAAGATGAGGAACGGACAGCATTCGAACAAACGATGCAGGCCCTCGCTGACATCATCGATGAACCGGCGCCATTCGAGCGTTATATCGAACAAATCGTCGAGCTCGAACTGCCAAAGGATAGTCTGATCGTCTCGATCCGCCGTCAGAGTACGTATATCCAAATCTATGCGGAAAAGATTGAAGTCGACGGCATGTGGGTCGGTACGATGCTCGTCTTGCGTGATGTCACGAAGGAAACGGAAGCAGAGCGGATGAAGGAAGAATTCGTCTCGACGGTTTCGCATGAACTCCGGACTCCTCTTTCTTCGATCTATGGTTTTACGGAACTGATGCTCAACAAACGGTTCGAGGAAGAGCGCCAACGGAAGTATCTCCAGACGATTCACTCGGAGACCGGTCGCCTGACGACACTCGTCAATGACTTCCTTGACGTCCAGCGCATGGAGTCAAGTGAGCACCGTTATGAAAGAAAGACATTCGACGTCGTCGAGCTTGCAAAGGATCTGATTGAGTTCTATGATGTCTCGCATGAGACACATCAGATTGATTTTGAGGCATTGGAACCGATCATGATTGACGGAGATGCGGAAAAAATGAAGCAGCTGCTCAACAACCTGCTCAGCAACGCCGTCAAGTACTCCCCGAGCGGTGGTACTGTCTTGATCCGGATTACGAACGAACTCGGCTTCGCCCAAATCCGGATTCAAGACGAAGGCATCGGGATTCCGCAAGACGCCCTCCCGAAACTGTTCGATAAGTTCTACCGGGTCGATAACTCCGAAACGCGGAAGATCGGCGGCACCGGTCTCGGACTGTCCATCTGTAAGGAGATCGTCAAGCACCACAACGGTACGATCGATGTCGAATCCGTCGTCGGTGTCGGCTCGACCTTTACGATTCGTTTCCCGATCGCTGTCATCTCGACCATCTTGACGTATGAAGACTAAGACTGATCCGACAGACCGTCCACTCCACGTGGGCGGTTTTTTATGCGGTTATCTTCGTTTTCCTACGGGTATAGTCAAAAGCGTATCATCAAAGGAGGAATCAGCATGCAGCTTGGATGGATTGGATTAGGTCATATGGGCGCACCGATGGCAACACGTATGCTCGACGGGGGACATGACTTGATCGTCTACAACTGGACCTATGAAAAAACGAAGCCGTTGACGGATTCAGGAGCAACAGCTGTCAAAAAAGCACAAGACGTAGTACATCAAAGCGATCTCATCTTCGTCATGCTTGCGGACGGACCTGCTGTCGCATCCGTCGTCGAAGACATCAAACCGGATCTTAGCGGTAAAACGATCGTCAACCTCAGTACGATTTCACCAGACGAAACAAAGGAGATGGTCCGTCTCGTCGAAGACAGTGGCGGTACGTATCTTGAATCACCCGTCTCGGGATCCGTTCCGGTCGCAAAAAACGGACAGCTCGTCCTGCTTGCCGGCGGAGACGCCGACGTCGTCTCGACCTGTCAGCCGTATCTTGATCTCTTAGGGAAGGAAACGATCCACTTCGGACCACACGGAACAGGGAGCGCAGCAAAGCTTGCCATCAATCTGCTGCTCGCCGTCGTCGGACAAGGGGTCGCAGAGACGTTACTGCTCGGTGAAGGCGCCGGACTCGATAAAGAGAAACTGATCCAGATGATCAGTGCTTCCGGGATGAATACACCACTCTTTCACGGAAAGCGGGACATGTACCGTAATGATGACTTCCCCTCCGCCTTCCCGCTCCGTCTGATGGCGAAGGATCTTGGTCTCATCACGGAGGAGGCGAAACGACAACGCCTTGACTTGCCGCTCGCAGATGCAGCGAACGCGAGCTATACGGAAGCTAAACCGGCATATGGCGATGCTGATATGGCAGCAATCTATCTCGCGCTGCAAAAATCAGCTTCCAAATGACGACTAAAAAAAAGAATGACGCGTCTTTTCACGCCCTTTCCTCAGGCGAGACTCAAGCCAGTTTTCCCGCTTCATTGAAGCAGGAGCGGGTCTTGTTCGTCTCTGACAGCGCAATGCGCTTTTCCTGTAGGAGTGGCGTGTGACGCGCCATTCTTTTTTACGAGATAAGGGTGGCAGATCATCATTCTGCCACCCTCATCTTTGTAGAGGCCGACATTTGAGTCAGCCCCTTTTCATGTCTTATTTTAATGACGTGACGATTCCCATCATCTGGTCGCTCGTCATCAACGCCTTCGAGTTGAACTGATAGGCCCGTTGAAGTTGCGTCAAGTTCGTCATCTCAAGCGCCATGTCGACGTTTGATGTCTCGAGTCGCCCGACCGTCAACGGGTTTCCGGCGGCATTCTGATATTGTCCGGTCGCTGTGAATAATCCGCCACCGACTTCCGTCAATTCCCCGTAGTTCGGAATGTCCGCGACACCGATCCGGGCGAGGACACGCCGGTCTCCATTGATGATCCCGGTGATGTTCCCGTCTTTGTTCAATTCGATTTCTGTTGCATTCGCTGGTAAGACGATCGGATCATTTGCCTGATTGATGACGGAACGTCCGACATCATCCGTCAGCAGGACTTGTCCGTTCGCTTGCGGCGACAACTGGAAGTTTCCGTCCCGCGTGAACTTCGTGACCCCGTCCGTATCGATGACGCCAAAGAAATGATGCGGGTTACCGAGTGCCGCATCAAGCTTCCGGTCCGTCGTCTTGAACGTTCCGACGCCAAAACGGGTCGCTTCGTTCGCGACATATCCACCGACACCGAGTCGTAATCCGATGGGCGTCGTCAGTGGTCCCGGTGTAAAACCGGTCGCTTGATTGTTGATATTGCGGACGAGTAGTTCGTTGAACTGGGCATCACGTCGTTTATAGCCGTTCGTGTCGACATTGGCAAGATTTTGACCGGTCGTATCCAGTTGTTTTTGCAACTGTCCCATCGTACTTGCGGATGTATAGATTGATTGCATCAGATCCTCCTCATTTAGCGAACGCGTCCGATTTCGGAAACCGCTTTTTCGGCTGTCCGGTCGTACGCTTGGATGACTTTTTGATTGGCTTCGAATTGGCGGAGACCAGCATTCATCTCTGCCATCGTCTGTTCGATTTCGACGTTCCCCAGTTCGAGGACACCCTGATCGACCCGGACGTTTCCGCCATTCAACGGATTCTCAGAACGGAACAATCCGTTGCCCGTCCGTTCGAGCGTCTCCGGCTGATCCGTTACGACAAGACCGAGATTCCCGATCGCCTGTCCGTTACCGTCCGTGACGGCACCGTCCGCATCGACTAGGAAATCTTCATTGACGACGTTAAGCGGTTGACCGTTCGTATCGAGCACGAGGTCGTTTTCCGTCGTCCGGAGTAAACCGTCCTGTCCGACCGCGAATTGTCCGTTTGCCGTATAGAGTGTTTCTTCGTCTCCCGTCAACGGGTCCCGATGACGAATCGTAAAGAGTGGTGTTCCTTCAAGCGAACTGATTTGCATATCCGTCGCATTGCCCGTCTCCGTGATCGAGCCTTGCGCGAAGTTCGGTGTCGCCGCCTGCATGAAGACACCGGTCGCAAGTTTACCGATGGTTGCGACTCCACGCACACCGGTCCGTTCATTGTTTGCCGTCTGCTGGATCAGCATCTCTGGAAACGTCCGGAGTGATGCCTGATCGGCGCGGAAGCCCGGCGTCCGCGCATTCGCCAAGTTGTTGCTGAGCATCTCCTGTTGGCGTTGTAATGCCTGCATCGCATTTGACGCCGTGTACATTCCTCGTAACATCTATTCATCTCCTCATTGACTTCATGTTCAATTCTTTCCTTTTAGTATATCGGTCGGTTTGCCGTGAATTATGAGTTTTTTTGAACAAAAAGGGAATGTCAGGCAGAGATGCATCAAAAGACCTAATAAATTTCATTATCCTCTTTTATAACGATTTACATATTAAAAATTGACAAATATTGCTATGATGTTGATAACAAAAACATGATCCTCGAGGTGAATCCTATGAGCTTCTTTAAAAAACGTGCCACTGAACGAACTGTGCCTGGATCTTTGGATTTACACTCACTGTCCGACGTCACCTATTTTTTAGAACATCATCCGGATGCCGTCTATACGATGGACACGAAGGGGCATTTCATCTCCTTCAATAATAAATTTCCTCTCCTTCTCGGCTATAACCGGGAAGAACTTCGACGGCTCCATTTCGAAAAATTGCTTAAAATAGATGAGATTGCATCCGTCAAACAATACAAGAAACGCGTCTATTCCGGTGAAACCGTCCATTTTACGGCACCGGTCCGTCACAAGGACGGGCATTTCCTGACACTGAACGTCGCGAACATCCCGATTTACGATCAAGGTGTCATCATCGGTCTATACGGGATTGCCCGTGACGTGACACATCAACAGGAACTGCGGACTGATTACCAGCGCTTGTTGACAAAAGAACGCTTGACGAATTCGATCGAAGGCGTCAGTTTCCTCGAGTACTTTCCTGTCTCAAAAGAAATCGTCACGTCCCCCTCACTCGCCGCACTACTCGAACTCTCCAAAAAACACATCGCGAAGATGGATACGTATGATTTCCTAGAGGAGTTGCATCCTGAGGATCGTCCGGTTTTCCGTGAACAAAGCCGCGCCTTACACGCAGGAGAAATTCCGTCCTTCGCGATGACATTACGGATGGGACGTCGCGATCGGTTCCAAAAAATCATTCACTGCGAAGGCTTGATTCAGACGGATACTGTTCCAAGTTCGATCCTGTTCATCCTCAAGGATACGACACCACTCCTCCAACTCGAGCAGGAACGCGATCTCGCGATTGCCTCTCTCAAAAAATTCTTTACGTCTTTGCATACGACGGCTTATGAGCACCGTTACAGCGACAATACCGTGACATTCCTGGCTTCCGGTTTTCTCGAACCGTACAGCGAACACCTCCGACGTATCGAACAGGATCACCAACTGTGGACGAAACTCGTCTCTTCAGAAGATCTCGTCGTCATGAAGGAAGCCTATCCGAAGATTCGCCAAGGTGAAATCGTCCGTCTCGTGTACCGACTCAATTTCCCGAATCGTCAATTTTGGGTAGAGGAGACCTGTATCCCGATCATGGATCCGAGCGGCGATGTCCTCGGTCACTATGGTGTTTCGACCGACATCACCCGACTGAAAGAACAGCAACATGAGATTTGGCACCTATCGATGCATGATCCGATCACTGACCTCCCGAATCATGCCTTTACGCTTGAACAGATCCGGGAGTTACTGAAGCAACGTGCTCCCTTTACGATACTCACCGTCACCTTCAACCAGCACAGCCGGCTTGCTGAGCGTTTCGGTCACGAGATCGGTGAGGAGTGGATGCGACAGACAAGTGCTGCCGTAAAAAGACTGATCAAAAAAGAGGTTTTCATCGGTCATCTATTCGGTGATAAGTTCCTGATCATCCTGAAAGGAAAGATCGATGAGACCCGTGCCATCGGACTTGCAAATCAATTGATCGAACTGACCTATCACCGGTTCGACGTCCTGTCCTATGAATTGTTCTCAAAAGTTTTCGTCGGGATCACCTATTCCGTGCATCACGATCATACGGCAGAGGAACTGATCAAACAGACGTATACCGCGTTGCGTCGGGCAAAATCAATTTCTAAAAGTAATTTTCAATTCTACTCATCGAAACTGGATATCACGATGTATCGCCGTTATCAGCTTGAACGCGATCTCCGTCATGTCATCAGTCGCAATCAGCTGTTTCTCGAGTATCAACCGAAAGTCGACAGTTGGAGCGGTCGTATCGTCGGTGCCGAGGCCTTGATCCGCTGGAACCATCCGGAGTGGGGACGGCTTGCACCAAAGGATTTCTTATCTCTGTCAGAAGAAAGTGATCTCTATATCCACATCGGAGACTGGGTTCTCGATCAAGCCTGTTGCCTGATCCGGGAAGTGATGGATGAACAGCCGGAGGAGGTCGTACCGCTATCAATCAATCTTTCCCCGAAGCGACTGTTCTATGGCGATTTCGCCCAAATCGTCGAACAACATCTGAAAAAGCATGCTGTACCCGGTCACCTGTTAGAAATCGAGCTGCTTGAATCCGATGTCCTGCTCGAAGGCGGTCAGGTACTCGAGACACTCGACCGTCTCGTTGATCTCGGTATCAAACTGTCACTCGACGATTTCGGTACCGCCTATTCCTCGATTTCCTATGTCCAGCGTTATCCGGTGCATTGCCTGAAAATCGATCGTTCATTTGCGATTCACGCCGAACACGACAAGAAGAGCCTCTCGGTCATTAAAAGCGTCATCTATATGGCGAAGGAGTTCGGTCTGACCGTCGTCGCCGAGGGAATCGAAAACATGCAACAGCTACAGCTGTACCGGGAACTAGAATGCGACATGATCCAAGGGTACCTCTTCAGCAAACCGGTCGATATCGAGACCTTTAAGCAGTTATTGGCTCAAGGGACGCTTTATCCGCAAGATACAGGAACGGCTCCCCCGAAAGAACCGATTCTCAGTCTCCATGCGCACGTCACGATTTCCAAATTAAACGGCAAGACGATTCAAGTCGGCTCTTCGCCGATCCTGATCAATCGCTGTACGAACCGGACGATCTCTTTCTATTCATCGATTCGTCTACCCGTCGAGCACGAGTTGGAGCTGTCGCTTCAATTGCACCAGTTAACACATCCAGACATCCTCATCACACCGACATCGATTTCCGAGCTCGATAACGGACTTTTCTATTACGTCGCTGACTTCCATGTCCGTGCCCTGTCCCTCATCGTCCAAGAACAGTTGAACCATTCCCATCATTCCCGTGTCGACGACTTCTTCGAACAGTCGTCTGTATGAAAAAAGGGACTAATTCAAAAAATAAGGGTGGCAGATCATTCTGCCACCCTCAACTTTAGTTATTCGGATTTTTATTCAAGACAGCGGTCTGTGAACGTTCCAGTACCGCATTCGTGATGACGATCAAACCGGTGAAGAGGAACAACGCTTCAAAGCCGAAATGACCGGCAATCTGACCACCTGCGAGTGGTCCGAGGAAGTTCCCCATGAATTGCGCCGATTGGTTGTAACCGAAAATCCGACCAGACGAATTCGCTGGCGTGTGTTTACGGAGCAACGCTTGGACCGATGGCATCAATGCGGCCGTCGCAAATCCGATGCCCATTCGCAAGACGATCAACTGACTTGTATCCGTGACGAACGCCTGCGGAATCAGGAATGCCGCAAAGACGAGTAAGGCAAAGAATAAGACGCGTTCAGCACCGATCTTATCAGACAGCCGACCGAGCCGTTGCGCTGCAATCAAGGCGGCAATCCCGGGTGCAGAGGCCACGATTCCGGATAGCAAAGCGAGTCGTTCCGTGCCCGGACTGAGTTCCCGAACATACAGCGACAGGATCGGACTGATCGATTGTGCCGCGAACTGAATCAGGAACGTCGTTAAGAAGAGACTTAAAATCAATTCCGGATGACGGAGTGATTGAATGACTTCTTTGGCAGACGCCATCTTTTTGACTTCCAGTGGTACGAACTCTTCTTTGACGAAGAAATAAGTAACGAGGAACGTGATGAAGAGCGGCACGCTCGTAAAGAGAAAAACGGGTCGAAGCCCAACTACGTCGGCGAGGAATCCTCCAATCAGAGGTCCTAGCAATCCACCGGCAATCCCACCGGTCGACAAGGTGCCGAGCGCCCAGCCACTTTTCTCTTTCGGGGTTTGAGAAGCAATGAGTGTGATACCGGCTGAGATGAATCCGGATACGGCACCCATGACAAGACGAAGGAATACGAGTTGATAGACGTCTTGGACGAAACTAATCAAG
This sequence comes from Exiguobacterium sp. TDN 0502, assembly GCF_050846835.1. NCBI lineage: Bacteria > Bacillati > Bacillota > Bacilli > Caryophanales > Exiguobacterium > Exiguobacterium sp. TDN 0502. Next base: position 13,478 of record NZ_JBOZGJ010000009.1, read on the forward strand.
AACATGACGATCGACATACCGAGACTTGCGCGAAGCAACATCAGCTTACGCCCTTTTCGATCGGCGAGCCGTCCCCAGATAGGTGAGACGATCGCAGCGACGAGGAAGGTCGCACCAAAGGCGATCCCGGACCATGTCGTAATATCCTGACGGCTGTCGACACCGAGTTCTTCAATGAATAAAGGCAAAAACGGTAAAACAAGACTGAGGGCAGCGGCGGTCAAAAAGCTACCGAACCAGACGACGACTAAATTTCTTTTCCACAATGGCATTGTGGCATCACTTCCTTTTATTTGACAGTTCGTTTCAATGCAACAACTTTTAATATACACTTCACAATGTGAAATGTCTAGGATTTGAACTGTCAAAGTGTAGAACAGGACCTTTGATGGATATAAGCTATCGTACTTCAACCGATAGTAAGGTAATCCACACGAAGGAGTGAAATTGAAATGAAACGCTTTTTGATTGGCGTAGTCTGTCTGTCGTTGCTTCAATTCGGACTACCACTCAAGAGTTCAGCTGCCGTTTCCGTCACTCGTCACACGGTCATCTGGTCCATCCCGGAGGCCAAATCCATTTCAACGAAGATCAATCAGCTGGCAAACAGACAGATGAAACGTGTCTATCTGCATGTCGCTGTCGAGGGTGACCGTACTCTCTACCGAACGTTCGTTGAAAAAGCGCATGCTGTCGGCATCGAGGTCTACTTCCTCTTCGGGCAGCCGCGCTGGATCACAAACGAAGGAACGACAGCTCGACCGAACGTCGAGGACCCGTTAGCCTGGATTTCGACCTATCAACAAGAAACGATTAGTCACCCGGATGGCATCAGTGTCGATCTCGAACCGTATGCCTTACCGGAATGGGAGACGGACCGGACTCGTGTCATCGCCTCCTATGAGCGGATGCTGCTTGCTTTCCGTGAGAAAGCATCTGCTGAAGAGTTACCGCTCCAACTGTTCCTACCGTTCTGGTTCCATACGATTCAGGATGCGAGCGGTCGTCCGCTCAGCGAATGGGCGATGGAACTCGCTGACGAAGTCACGTTGATGAGTTACCGGACCGTCTATGGTGGTGGGAACGGACTCGGTGCCATCACGCTGACGGACGCCCTTTATGCGGTGAGTCACGGGTATCGCCTCTCGTACGCGATCGAGTTCACGGAACTTCCGGAGACACCAGACATTACGTTCTACGGCAAGACACGGACGCAGCTGAATCAGCTCGTCAATCAGACGATGGCAAGTTCCCTGCCACCAACCGCGATCGTCTATCACGATTTTGAGGCGTACCAGGCTTTCATGCGTAGTACGCAGTGAGAACACAAAGATTCGAAACGAAGGCATAGGAAAAGACTTGCTATCATTGATCCGACTCCTACAGGAAAAAGCGCAAATTTTTGCGCTGTCAGAGACGAACAAGACCCGGGTTCACTGTTATACGAACAGTGAAGACTGGCTTGTGTCTCGCCTGAGGAAAGCGGGTCAAATGGAGCAAGTCTTTCTTTTCTTCAACATCGCCCAAAAATAAAAAGCGGTTCTTCCCATTACTGAGAAGAACCCTCTTTTAATCTATCTCGATGTTCTTACTTTCCGAGGTTATCAAGCATGATCCCTGTACCGCGTGCGACACATAACATCGGATCTTCTGCAATCAGAACCGGTAGACCAAGCTCTTTTGCAAGCAGTTGATCGATTCCGTCCAGCAACGCGCCCCCACCCGTCAGGATGATCCCGCGATCGATGATGTCCGCTGCAAGCTCCGGCGGTGTCTTCTCAAGGACACGTTTCGTCGCTTCGACGATCTCCATCGCTGCTTCTTCAAGCGCCTCGTGCATCTCTTCCGATGTCACCGTGATGTTGTGTGGTAAACCCGTCACGAGATTGCGTCCACGGATATCCATCTGCTCGCGACGTCCGTCTTCCGAGACCGTCGCGACCGTCGTCTTGACAGCTTGTGCCGTCCGTTCTCCGATGATCAACTTATGCGTCTCTTTGATCGCACGGATGATATCGTGATCAAATCGGTCACCTGCGACCTTAATCGTTTCGCCACATACGATATCCCCCATCGAGAGGACGGCGACGTCCGTTGTTCCACCACCGATATCAATGACCATGTGCCCTGCTGGCATCCAAATGTCCATACCGGCACCCACTGCTGCGACCTTCGGCTCGACTTCGAGGAAGACCGTTTTTGCGCCTGACTTTTCACCGGCTTGACGAATCGCTTTCGCCTCGACCGTCGTGATGCTTGCTGGTGTACAGATCAACATCCGGACTCCACCGAACATCTTCCGGACTTCAATCTTATCGATGAAATGACGGAGCATCGCTTCCGTCATTTCGAAGTCGGCGATGACACCGTCTTGAAGCGGACGAATGGCAACGATATTCCCTGGTGTCCGACCCACCATCAAATGGGCTTCTGTTCCCACTGCATGAATCTTTCCTGTTGCCTTATCAATTGCAACGACCGATGGCTCATCGAGGACGATTCCTCTTCCTTTTACATGAATGACGACATTCGCCGTCCCTAAGTCGATTCCGATATCTTTTGAAAACATCTCGTGTGCTCTCCTTTACCCACTGGCTATTCTTCCAAAATATAGAACGTCGTTTGGACGTCTAACCCATTTATGTATACATACCTTTCAATTCTAGCACACGCCCCATCGTGAAACGACTTTCTTTTTCGGCTTTTCTCATTTCATTGTCATCATTTTAAAAAGACACTAAAAAAGAGCATCTTCCCGCAATTGGGATGATGCTCTTGAATGAGTGCTTACAGTTTTGTTGCAGCTGATTCTTCAACGACTGTTGCTTCTTCAGTTACACGTTCTACGTCTGCACCAAGTGCCTGTAACTTCAAGTGGAAGTCGACGTATCCGCGGTCGATGTGGTGAAGTGCACCAACGCGTGTTTCACCTTCAGCAATCAAGCCTGCTGTGACGAGTGCTGCACCTGAGCGAAGGTCTGTCGAGAGAACTTCTGCCCCTTGCAACTGTACGCCGCCATTGATGATCGATGAACGACCCTCGATTTTGATGTCAGCGTTCATGCGACGGAACTCCTCGACGTGCATGAAGCGGTTTTCGAAGACTGTTTCCGTGATGACCGATGTGCCGCCTGCTTTGAGGACAAGTGCCATCATTTGAGCTTGAACGTCTGTCGGGAAGCCTGGGTGCGGCATCGTTTTGACGTCGACTGCTTCAAGCTTCGCTGGACCGACGACACGGAGACCTTCTTCTGTATCCGTGATCTTAACGCCCATTTCTTCCATCTTCGAGATGAGAGGGCGAAGGTGTTCGCGCTCTGCCCCAATGACTTCGACGTCACCTTCTGTGATCGCTGCTGCGATCATGAACGTACCCGCTTCGATCCGGTCTGGAATGACGTAGTGTGTCGCACCGCGTAATGTCTCAACGCCTTCGATGCGGATTGTTTCCGTACCTGCACCGCGGACTTTTGCGCCCATTGCGTTCAAGAAGTTCGCGAGGTCGACGATTTCTGGTTCTTTTGCGACGTTCTCGATGACTGTCGTGCCTTCAGCGAGTGTCGCTGCCATCATGATGTTTTCTGTCGCACCGACAGATGGGAAATCGAGGTAGATTTTTGCACCTTGGAGACGACCGTCTACATGTGCTTCTACGAATCCGTTTCCGATGATTGTTTTCGCACCCATCGCTTCGAACCCTTTCAGGTGAAGATCAATTGGACGTGAGCCGATCGCACAACCGCCCGGCATCGCGACACGTGCGCGACCGAGACGCGCGAGTAATGGTCCCATGACGAGAATCGATGCCCGCATCTTACGAACGTATTCAAGTGGTGCCTCATCCTTGAGATTCGGCTCAGCGTTTACCGTTACCGTATTTGCGTCAGCGTCGAACTCGACTTCTGCATTCAAGTTGCGCAAGACGTTATTGATTGTATAGACGTCTGCTAGACGTGGTACGTTTTGAAGGACTGATTGACCCTCTGATGCAAGTAATGTCGCGACGAGTGTTTTTAAAACCGCGTTTTTTGCACCTTCTACTTTGACTGTTCCAGCTAATTTACGTCCGCCACGGACAACGATTTTTTCCATTCTCCCTACTCCTCTGCTTCGTTTCTGTTCTAGTATGTTCAATTCGTGATTGGTGAGGATCATAGTTGGAATTCAACGAATGTTAGAAAAGAAACTTCCCTATAGTTGATCTCTTGCTCCAAAGCCAATACGACGTTCGATTGTAGTGTTAGATGATTGCTAATTGACCGTGTTCCTTCATTAAAAGAACAGTGTCCTGTTCCATGTTAAAACAAATTACCATTTCAGGGTTTACAATGCAGTTACAAGTTCACCCGATTAAAAATTGAAGACGCTGTGCAAAACCGGCATAGTCCAATAAGAAGCGTGCGACGATCGATCCGAGCGCTATTGCGAGTATCGTACGTAAGGCAACCGCATGCGGTCCTTTAGGATGTTGCAGGATTTTCTCCCATTTGACTGGTAATAGCGACCACCAAGCGAGTAGAATCGCCACGATATAAACCAACATACTCACTAACGCACTTACACCAATAGACGTCACGTTCGTTGCACCTCTTCTTCATAGTTTCTCCAACTTTACTATGATTTCATAAAATGAATGATTGCGCAAACAAAAAAGAACACGCTGAATTAATTTTAGCGTATAAAATATATTTATTGAAGATAAAAATCACATACCTATTAAAAAATGTTGAAGATTCCGTGAAGACGAGGCATATAATGTACTTTTACTCTTTTCCGGCATTTTAAACCTATATCATTTAGACACTAGTGAAATCGGTTGTCTTTTGAAAAATCATTGATGCATCGTACAAAAAAGACCCGATTCCACAAAGGGAACCGGGTCTTTCATCAAATCAATCGCGACCGTAGTCTTTCAGGCTGAGACGGTTGATTGCCCGTTTCAACGAAAGCTCTGCGCGTTTGAATTCGAGTTCTGATAGTTTCGTGTCCTGGAGACGACGTTCTGCACGAACCTTCGCAGCTGCAGCACGGTCGTAGTCGACCTTGTCTGCTTGCTCCGCAGTTTCCGCAAGAACCGTTACAGTATCCTGGCGCACTTCCATAAAGCCACCGCTGATAGCGATCAACGTGCGTCCGCCATCTTCGTGGCGCAACTTCAAGATGCTGATATCGAGTGGTGTCACGAGTGGGACGTGGTGCGGGAGAACCCCGATCTCACCAGAAATCGTCTTCGCAACGACCATACGGATATCGCCATCATACACTTCGCCATCCGGGGTGACGATATTGACATGAAGTGTGTTCATCTCAAGTCCCCCTTATGCTTTGTCACTTAGACAAGCGCCTTCGCTTTTTCAATCGCATCTTCGATCGGACCGACGAGACGGAATGCTTCTTCCGTTAAGTCATCGTGTTTACCTTCGAGGATTTCTTTGAAGCCGCGGATCGTGTCCTTAACTGGGACGTACGATCCTTTTTGTCCTGTGAACTGCTCAGCTACGTGGAAGTTCTGCGACAAGAAGAACTGGATACGACGCGCACGGTGTACAGTCAATTTGTCGTCTTCTGACAACTCGTCCATACCGAGGATCGCGATGATATCTTGAAGTTCTTTATAACGCTGAAGTGTTTCCTGAACTTGACGTGCAACACCATAGTGCTCTTCGCCGACGATTTCCGGTGAAAGGGCGCGTGATGTCGAAGCAAGTGGATCCACGGCAGGATAGATCCCCATCTCAGAGAGACGGCGCTCAAGGTTCGTCGTTGCATCTAAGTGAGCAAACGTCGTCGCAGGAGCCGGGTCAGTATAGTCATCGGCTGGTACATAAACCGCTTGGATCGATGTAACCGAACCTTTGTTTGTTGATGTGATCCGCTCTTGGAGCATACCCATCTCTGTTGCGAGTGTCGGCTGGTAACCAACGGCAGATGGCATACGACCGAGAAGGGCCGATACCTCAGAACCCGCTTGTGTGTAACGGAAGATGTTATCGACGAAGAGAAGAACGTCTTGTCCTTGCTCATCACGGAAGTATTCTGCCATCGTCAAACCAGTCAAGGCAACACGAAGACGTGCACCCGGTGGTTCGTTCATCTGACCGAAGACCATCGCTGTTTGTTTGATAACGCCTGAATCCGTCATCTCGTGGAACAAGTCATTTCCTTCACGTGTCCGCTCACCAACACCTGCGAATACCGAGATACCGCTGTGCTCTTGGGCGATGTTGTTGATCAATTCCTGGATGAGGACGGTCTTACCTACACCGGCACCACCGAAGAGACCGATCTTACCACCCTTGATGTAAGGAGCGAGCAAGTCGACGACTTTGATTCCAGTCTCGAGGATTTCAACTTTCGTTGAAAGGTTATCGAAAGTCGGTGCTTTTTTGTGGATCGGAAGACGTTCCACGTCAGCAGCGATTTCTTTTTCATCAATTGGGTTACCGAGTACGTTGAAGACGCGACCAAGTGTCGCTTCTCCGACGGGTACCGAGATTGGAGCATTCGTATCGAGTACTTCCATTCCACGGCGTACTCCATCCGTAGAGTCCATCGCAATGGTACGGACGACGTCGTCACCAAGGTGCAGGGCGACCTCAAGCGTCAAGTCGATAGCCACTTCTTCTACAGTTTGCGGCGTATATTGAATACGGAGCGCGTTGTAGATGTTCGGTAAGTGTCCTTCGAACTTAACGTCGATGACAGGTCCCATGACCGCGACGACGCGGCCTTTTAAACCGAGTTCGTTCATCGTGTTTCCTCCTACCTATCGTTACGCCAGTCGGGATTACTGCTGCGCAGCAGCCCCACTGACGATCTCTGTGATTTCTTGCGTGATCGCAGCTTGTCGAGCTCGGTTGTAGACGAGAGTCAATCGACCGATCAAGTCATCTGCGTTATCTGTCGCACTTTGCATTGCTGTCATACGTGACGCATGTTCTGCTACTTTCGCGTCAAGAAGCGCACCGAAGATCAAGCTCTCCGCATAACGCGGGAGGAGTTCTGCAAGGATTTGTTCCTCGCTTGGCTCGTACTCATAAGTCGTCGAAGACGAAGCTTCGATTTCTCCGAGTGGGAGAAGGGTTTCGACTTTCACTTCCTGGCTGATGACAGACAAGAAGTGGTTGTAGCACAGCTTGAGCTCGTCGATTTCGCCGATCGTGAACGCACTCACTGTGCGCTTCACGATCTCAGCGACGTCGACATACGAAGGAGAATCGTTCAAACCTGTGATCGCATCCGTGACCGTGATTCCGCGTGAACGGAAGAACTGGACACCGACTTTACCGACCACGAAGAGAACGTAACTGTCCGTAGTATGCTTTTCTTTGATTTCCCGGTAGACTTCACGCAGCACGTTGGCGTTATATGCACCAGCTAAGCCGCGATCCGATGTGATGACGATGTAGCCCGTCTTTTTGACGGGACGTTTCTCGAGCATCGGATGGCTCGCACCTGTCGTGCCATTCGCAATGGTTCCGAGTACCTCTTGCATTTTCAGCATGTAAGGTTGGAACTTCGCGCTATGTGCTTGAGCGCGGTTCAGTTTCGACGCCGAAACCATGTTCATCGCTTTCGTGATCTGTTTCGTACTTTTCGTCGAGTTGATCCGCGTTTGTATCTCGCGCAACGATGCCATTTCGATTCACCACCTTGTTAGTTTCAAGAGCGTTCCGCCGGATTAGACCGTCGCTTGGAACGTTTTCTTAAATTCTGAGATTGCTGCTACGAGCTCTTCGTCTGCTGGAAGGTTACCTGTCTTACGGATCTCATCGCAAAGTTGTTTGCGGTTTTGATCGAGCCAGAGGTTGAGTTCCTTTTCAAAACGACGAATATCCGTTACAGCAACATCATCAAGGTGACCACGAGTCAAGGCATAGATGATGATGACTTGCTTATCGACAGTAAGTGGTTGGTTCAAGTCTTGTTTCAAGACTTCAACTGTCCGCTCACCACGGTTAAGCTTCGATTGAGTCGCTTTATCAAGGTCAGATCCGAACTGTGCGAATGCTTCAAGCTCACGGTAAGATGCGAGGTCAAGACGGAGCGTACCCGCTACCTTCTTCATCGCTTTTACTTGAGCCGAACCACCTACACGCGATACCGAGAGACCCGGGTTGATCGCGGGACGGACACCTGAGAAGAAGAGATCCGATTGAAGGAAGATTTGGCCATCCGTGATCGAGATAACGTTCGTCGGGATGTAAGCTGAGATATCCGACGCTTGTGTTTCGATGAACGGAAGGGCAGTCAAGCTACCTGCGCCAAGCTCGTCGTTCAACTTCGCTGCACGCTCAAGAAGGCGTGAGTGGAGGTAGAAGACATCCCCTGGGTAAGCTTCGCGGCCTGGTGGGCGTTTTAAGAGAAGTGAAAGCTCACGGTAAGCAGCTGCTTGTTTTGAAAGATCATCATAGATGACAAGAACGTGTTTGCCTTGGTCCATGAAGTGTTCACCCATCGCGACACCTGCGAATGGTGCGAGGTAAAGAAGTGGAGCTGGCTGTGAAGCCGCTGCCGAAACGACGATCGTGTAATCGAGGGCACCGTTTTTACGGAGCGTCTCGACGACGCCACGGACTGTTGATTCTTTTTGTCCGATTGCGACGTAGATACAGATCATGTTTTCTTCTTTTTGGTTGATGATCGTATCGATTGCGATCGACGTCTTACCCGTCTGACGGTCACCGATGATCAACTCACGCTGTCCACGACCGATCGGAACGAGGGCATCGATCGCCTTGATTCCTGTCTGAAGTGGCTCGTGTACCGATTTACGCGCCATGACGCCAGACGCCTTACGCTCGATCGGGTTGTAGTGTTCTGTTTCGATTGGACCAAGACCATCGATTGGCATACCGAGTGGGTTGACGACACGTCCGAGGAGTGCGTCTCCTGTTGGTACTTCCATGATGCGGCCCGTACGGCGAACAGAGTCGCCTTCTTTGATTTCAAGGTAGTCACCGAGGATGATGATACCGACGTTGCCTTCTTCTAAGTTTTGCGCCAAGCCCATTGTGCCGTTAGCGAATTCTACGAGCTCTCCCGACATGACGTTGTCGAGTCCGTGTGCACGAGCGATACCATCACCGATTTGGATGACCGTACCTGTCTCGTTCACTTCCATCGTAGAACCGTACTGCGCGATACGCGCTTTAAGCAGGGCGCTGATTTCTTCAGCTCTAATGCTCATGCGTTTCACCCCTATTTTCTTACGCTTTTAACAGCTCACGCTCAAGGCGCGTTAGTTTAGTTTCGATCGTACCGTCATATGTCGTGTAACCGATTTGAACGCGAAGTCCTCCGATGACACTCGTGTCGACGACGTTCTCGACTTCAAGCGTTTTACCTGATTTTTGGCCAAACGTCTCTTTCACTTTCGTGAGTTCCTCGTCCGACAATTTGTATGCACTCGTGACGATTGCCGTCGCGACATTGCGGTGTTCATTCAACAATGCAATGAAGTGTTCCGGTAACGTGACGATTTCTGCTGCCCGGTCGTTTTCGACCATGACGAGCAATGTGTTCAAGACGATCGAGTTGAAGCCAGTGAAGCTTGTTTGAAGAACTTGCTTGAGCTCTTCAGCAGAAATCGATGGGTTATCTAAAACCGAAGCGAGCTCTGGTGTTGCGTGGAGCACTTCGCCGAGCGTCCGCACATCAGCTTCTGCTTGCTCGAGCACATGGTGCTCAAGCGCAAGATCGAAGAGCGCTTTTGCGTAGCGTCCCGCTACGTGATCACGCATTAGTTCGTGCCCTTAGTATCAGCAAGGAATTGATCGACGAGTGCTTTTTGAGCGACTTCGTCTGTCGCAAGCTGTGTTTTCATGACGTGGCGTGCTGCAGCGATGGCTTGAAGAGCGACATCGTTCTTCAAAGCAGCTTGTGCTTCAGCGCGTTCACGTTCGATCGCACGGCGAGCTTCTTCCTTACTCATTTCGGATTCAAGACGTGCCTGCTCCATCGCACGTGCTTGCTCTGCTTCTGCCTGACGGCGTGATGCTTCTAAAAGGTCGCGTGCTTCCGTACGCGCCTTGTTTAATTCTTCGCGTTGTTGTTCTACGTAGACTTCAGCGTCTTTACGGCTCTTTTCAGCCGAGTTGATCTCGCTAGCCACATGCTCTTCCCGCGCTTTCATCATGTTGACGAGCGGGCCCCATGCGAATTTCTTCAAGAGGATGAGGAGCAAGAGGAAAACGACGATCGTGACGATCATATTGCCGAGTAGCAGTTGACCTGCTTCTGCAGTTTCTGTCTCAGCAGCAAGATACGTTAGATTCATTCGATTACACTCCCCTCGTGGTTGGTTCAACTTCAATATCTACATAAGGGAGCCTAAGCTCCCGTGACGGTTCACTCAAACGTTGAACGAATAGCGCCCTATGTAGTCCGTTCTCGTTAATCGTGGATTAAGAGTTGAGAAGAAGGAAACCGACCGCTACACCGATGATTGGAAGTGCCTCGACGAGACCGATACCGATGAACATTGTTTGACGAAGTTCGTTTTTGAGTTCTGGCTGACGTGCTTGACCTAATACTGTACCGTTTACGATAAGACCGTTACCGATACCTGCGCCGAGTGCGCCGAGTCCGATGATGATCGCTGTTGCAATAAGATTCATGATAAATTGCCTCCCTAGAGTGTGTTCATTGATTTGGTCGTGCTGTTATCGGAAAAGCAGATGCTTTACCTTCGAATTAATGGTCGTGCGCTGCCTTATGCCCGATGTAAACCATCGTCAGGATAAGGAAGATGTACGCTTGGATACCACCGATGAAGAGTGAGAATCCTTGCCAGATCAACATCGGGATACCCGAGATGATCGCGCCTAGTGGTCCGGCGAATTGGAAATCGTTCGTACCAGAGACGATACCGATCGAAAGGATGATTCCGATCATGATTTCACCAGCGAAGATGTTTCCGTAAAGACGAAGACCGAGCGTCAACGTGTTTGCAAACTCCTCGATGATGGTAATGATAAACATCGGCGTCATGAATGTTTTCGCATAAGCACCGAAGCCTCGCATTTTCACACCGTAATAATGGCTCATGACCACTACCATAGATGAAAGTGCCAGTGTCACGTAAGGATCTGCAGTTGGTGAGTTGAACCAAATGTAGTGTCCCGTCACGACGTTGAATGGGAGACCCATGATGTTGGACACAAGGATGAACAGGAATAATGTCATTCCGAACGTCAGGAAGCGACCCCCTGTTTTCCAGTCCATCGTGCTGCTGATGATACCGCGAACGAATTCGAGGAACATCTCCATCACGTTTTGAGCACCGGTCGGCTTCATCGCTAGACGTCGCGTACCGGCCACGGCAATCAAGAAGACGAGAGCAGCAGCAATCAATACTGTGATCACGTTCGTCCAGCTACCGTACAGAACGAAGTCACCCCAGAGTGGGATTTCGTAAAGTGGCATTTCGTGGTTCATTTGACTATTCACCTCTTTTCCCGCTTAAGTTCGTGAGTCAAGAACTCACAAAATTGTATGACGTGGCCGGCGAGAAGGCCTATTACCACCGCAGTTAATGACAATTCAGTTTGATATTTCAAACCGATCATCACACAGAGTACCGCGACCGCCATGCGTGAAACGGTCCCTCGAGACATCGGCTTACGCCCCGTCTCGATTACACGATACATCCGATCGACGCTTAATCGTTGGAGCGTCAAGATCAGAAAGCTACCCGTTCCGCCGAGTGCCAGTCCATAGATGACCGGTTCACCGGGGCGTCCGATGAGCAGCAGGACAGCCAGGATCCCGTAAAAGAGCCCGAACCATCGTAAGTACGCACGATACAACGCATCTTGAAGGATGATGTTCATGTCTTCTCCCCTAACAAGTGCCTGATCATGGCGATCATGCAAAGAATGCCGATGAAAATCCCGATGAACACGGCGAATGTCGCACCCATTTTTTCCCACCATTGTTGTTGTTCCCCATAGTTCCCAACCAAAAAGCCAATGACGATCGGTGCAGCCAGTGCCGTCGAAATTTGCGAGGCCATGACCATACTCTTCGCGAGCCCACTTTGGCGCACTAGAGTCGACCCCCTTTTTTCCCAATTGTGAGTTCTTTTTCTTTCCCACAATTTGCGGATTTTCATACTAGTCAAGAATACAATGAAGCAGCTTTCATAGTCAAATGAATTCACAATAAAAACAGAGCCGAAAAACCTATACATATCAACGATTGATAAGGTTTTCACAGATGTCATCCATGCAAGTCATTTCACGAAGATGTGAAGAAAATATGTAGTGCTATCAACGGTTAATGAGATTGTTCATATGGTGAACAAAACCGTTGAATAGTAACGTTATATCGTGTCTCTTAAACCGAAACAAGACCACTAAAATTGATTTGTGTCGATTTTGTGAAAAAACAATTTTCGTTCACAATTGAAAACGCTTCCGAATCGGGACGAAAAAACGCCGCTGACATCTGTTTGTAACAATCGATTTCAGCGATTTCCAGTTTTTCAATCGTGCGGTACGTCACAGCTTGAATCGTCACTGTTTCCTTTCCAGTTTCAAGGTCATCTGGTTTTACATTTTCTAAACAAATGGGCTGATTTTAGCGGAAATGACAAAAATAATATAGCTCCTTCATTTAGGAAGCTACATATACTAGTATTTTATCTTGCTTTGAATTCCCCACGCTTTCTTCACCCACTTTCCTCAGGCGAGACACAAGCCAGGATTCACGTTCCGTCCGGTCCGTGAATTCGGGTCTTGTTCGTCTCTGACAGCGCGACTTGTCGCGCTTTTTCCTGTAGGAGTCGGATGATGACGCGTGTTGTCCTACTTCATTGCGTGAGTAACGGTGCCGGAGCTTCCCCTTGATTGAAATGATGCAGGATTGCTTGAACGATTCGTTCGGACGCATGACCATCTCCATACGGGTTCGAGGCATGCGCCATCTCGTGATAAAGCGTTTCGTTCGTCAAGAGTTCCGTTGCCATCTGATAGATTGTCTCCTCTTCCGTTCCGGCAAGCTTCAGCGTCCCGGCCGCAATCCCTTCCGGACGCTCCGTCGTATCACGTAAGACGAGCACCGGTACACCAAGTGACGGTGCCTCTTCCTGTACACCACCCGAGTCGGTCAAAATCAAATGCGCACGGCTCGCGAAGTTATGGAAATCGAACACATCGAGCGGTGCAATCAATGAGATCCGGTCATGTCCTTCAAAGACTGTCTTCGCCGCCTCTTGAACGACCGGGTTGAGGTGGACTGGATAGACGACGTGCGTATCAGGAAACGCATCGACAAGACGACGTATCGCTCGGAACATTTGATGCATTTTCTCGCCTTGGTTCTCACGACGGTGCGCCGTCATCAAGATCAGCTTCCGGTTCCCGACCGTTTCAAGCATCGGATGGACGTAATCGGTTTGGACGGTCGTCTGCAAGGCATCGATTGCTGTATTCCCCGTGATATAGACACCCGCGTGGCGGTTCTCGGATGCGAGATTCGCTGCCGCCTGTGCTGTCGGAGCGAAATGTAAGTCCGCAAGCGTCGACGTCAACTGACGATTGACCTCTTCCGGGAACGGCGAGTATTTGTTGTATGTCCGCAGTCCCGCCTCGACGTGACCGACCGCGATTTGATTGTAGTAAGCTGCAAGGCTTCCGACGAACGTCGTCGTCGTGTCGCCATGGACGAGCACGAGGTCCGGCTTAATCTTCTTCATGATCGCATCGAGTCCTTCGAGACCACGCGTCGTAATATCGATGAGTGTCTGACGTTGCTTCATGATATTCAAATCATGATCCGGTTCGATTTCGAACAGCTCGAGCACTTGATCAAGCATCTCGCGGTGCTGGGCTGTGATTGTGACATGAACATCAAAAGCGGGATGTTGCTTCAGGGCGTTGACGAGCGGTGCCATCTTGATGGCTTCCGGTCGTGTCCCGAAAATCGGCATGACTGTAATCGGCATGGTGACTTCCTCCTTTTTTCCTTTTCTCATTAAAGCATATTTCAGCAGTCTTGCGCAGTTTACGAAACAGCAACGAAAAGAGGCTGACTCAAAAAAAGAATGACGCGTCTTTTCACGCCCTTTCCTCAGGCGAGACACAAGACCTGCTTTCCTACTTCATTGAAGCAAGAAAGCGGGTCTTGTTTGCCTCGGGCAGCGCAAAGATGCGCTTTTCCCTGTAGGAGTGGCGTGTGACGCGTCATTCTTTTTGTTACGAGATAAGGGTGGCAGATCATCATCCTGCCACCCTTATCTTTGTAGAGGCCGACATGTGAGTCGGTCCATTTTCGTGTATCTTACTGTTTTTTACTTCGTTCCGAAGAGACGGTCTCCTGCATCACCGAGTCCTGGGACGATGTATCCGTGGTCGTTCAACTTCTCGTCAAGTGCTGCGAGATAGATATCGACGTCCGGGTGTTCTTCTTGAACGCGTTTAACGCCTTCAGGTGCTGCACAGAGACATGCGAGCTTGATGCTCTTCGCCCCTTGTTTCTTTAAGGAGGAGATGGCGTCTGCCGCCGAACCACCTGTCGCAAGCATCGGATCAACGACGACGAAATCACGTTCTGCGACGTCTGTCGGGAGCTTGAGGTAGTATTCCGTTGGCTCGAGTGTCTCCGGATCACGGTACAAACCGATGTGACCGACTTTGACGTTCGGCATCATGCGGAGCATGCCGTCGACCATACCGAGACCGGCGCGGAGAATCGGGACGATCCCGAGTTTCTTGCCTTCGATCATCTTCTGCGTCGTCTTCGTGACCGGTGTCTCGATCGCGACATCTGTGAGTGGAAGGTCACGCGTGATTTCATATGCCATCAATGAAGCCACCTCGTCGACAAGTTCCCGGAATTGTTTCGTTCCTGTTTCGACCTTACGCATGATCGTCATCTTGTGCTGAATCAATGGGTGATCAAATACATGTACTTTACTCATTGTTTGCATCTCCTCTCCATTCTCTTTTCGCATTGTACTCTAAAAGCGTACTGCTTGGGAACTGTTTTTTCGTCAGTTCCCGAGCGTACTCTTTCCTGACAGAATCGCTTTTGCGGCGTAGGACCATTCATTGTCCGGCTGTTTCGCGAGTTCTTGTAGGGTCGCACGATAGTCACCCTTTTTATATTTTTGTTCGTAGACGGCTTGCATCCAAAGGACATCACTCATGTATCCTGACTTCGGAAAATCTTCCCGGTAAGCGAGGTAGTCCGCCTGCGTCGTCTTTTTCAATTTGCCGGCAGCAATCAACTTATAAAAGCGTGCCATCCCGGCGGTTCCCTGATCCGTCAGCACGGATCCGGTCAACAGGCGGTCTGCCTCTTTGTAGTCTTTATCCTGGACGGCAGCCACCGCTTGTTCGAGCGATTCCTTCGCGGATCGCTTCGGTTCCGTATCGGTCTTTGGCTTCGTTTCCTTCGTTTCCGGCTTGACCGCCTTTGCTTTCTCTTGCTCACTTGCCAACTGTTCGTTTTTTTCTTTTAGTTGCTCCACTTCCGATTGCAACGCCGCTAACTGTTGCTCGACTTCCGTCTGTTTCGTTGCGACCGGTGTCGCCGGTTCACTGTCCAACTGGGTCCAGATGAGACCCACACAGGCGACGGCAACTATTCCACCGATCCACCACGGATTCATTTTTAAGAACCGTTTCCAGTCTTTCAGCTGCGGATGATTCTGGACCGTCACAGGGAAGGACGCAAATCGCTTTTGAGCAAGCCGTTTCCCGCCCGCCTTTGCAGCGATGGCGAGACGGTACCGGTAGACCTCTGCCGGCATCGGCAGTGTCTTCCATTGCTCGAACCGGGCATCTGCCTGTTCATGGAATCCTGCCTGCTGCATGATGATGATTGCTTTAAAATCCTCGAGCATCCGCTGGTACTCGCGGCGTTCATGACTTTTATGGAGAAACCATTCTGTCAGGCGTTCCGTTTGAATGGCTTGAAGTTCTGATTGGATCAAGGCTGATAGATTCACATTTATTTCCACCTTTATCTTTTTTTACTACGGTTAAGTATAGCAAAGATAACGTTTCCGCAAATGGTCCGTTTCCCCTATCTTCTTGTCGAATCCGTTAAAAAACCTGCTGTCTCGATCCGTGTTCACGGAAAAAACAGCAGGTTGATCGTTACTGGTGAGAGACGGCTCGTGCTACACCGTCTTCTGTGATACGGCCATCCTCGATTCGCCAAATCCGGTCACAGACGTCAAGCATCCGCTCGTCATGTGTGATGACGATGACGGTCTTATGCGCGACATGTGCCTGCTGTTGCAATACCTCCATCACCCGCCGTCCGTTCGGATAATCCAGACTCGCCGTCGGTTCATCCGCCAGTACAAGGCGTGGATCGTTGACGAACGCTCGAGCGATTGCAATCCGTTGCCGTTCTCCCCCGGACAAGGCATGCGGTAAATGATCCTTCCGGTGCTCAAGACCGAATGTCGCGAGTGCCGCAGCAGCATCGACCGATCGTCCTGCTTCCTTCGCCACAAGCTCCAGTTGCTCCCCTGCCGTTAAAAACGGTACGAGATGCGACTCTTGGAAGATGAATCCGACTTCTTCTAGCCGTAAACGGCGACGTGCTTCGTCCGACGCCTCACTGACACATGTCTGATCAAAATAGACGGCACCTTTCGTTGGCGTCTGCAATAAGCCAAGCAATTGTAAAAGTGTACTTTTCCCACTGCCGCTCGGTCCGACAAGCGCAATCAGTTCGCCTGCTTCTGCCTGCAGGTTGATGTTATGCAGGACCGTCATCTCACCATAGCTTTGCGCAATCTGTTCTAATCGAATCATCCGTTCATTCCTCCCATCGCATCTGCCGCCTCTAATTTCTTGACCATCCGTAACGGAACGAGCGCACCCACGATCGCCGTTACGAGCAGGATCCCGCCGTACATCAGACTCGTCGTCCACTCAAAACGGAACGGAAGCTCTGTTGGTAGAAAACGACTTGTCACATACGTGATGGCAACACTGACCGTAAAGGCAAGCAGCGTCAAGAGGATGACCTGTACGAGCAGACTCGCCCCCATCGTCCGTGTCCGGATGCCGATTGCTTTTAGGATACCGAGCTGTTTCATCTTCTGCATCGTCAAGATATAGAAGAATGCCGTCAGAATCAACGCCCCGATGACGACGAGTGCGACCCGCATCATCTGGAAGGAGTTTTGTTCCGCTGCGTATCCGGGAACGTTTTGAACAATTTCTTGTTTGGAAAAGACCGATTTGTCTGTTTGTAGTGATGACCCGATATAGGCTGAGACATAGGATGTCCCCATCTCTGATTGCCATGTTTTCCAGGATTCATCCGTCATCCAAAGGACGGGCGCGTGGCTATACCGACCGTCCGCGACCGTACCGGCAATCCGAAACGTCTGCTTCGTCCGAAAATCGGTGATCGTATCGCCGACATGCGTTCCGCGTTGTTCCGCATACGCAGCATCAACGAGAACCTCGCCTTTTCGTAACGATCGCAACTGTTTTGGACCGTACTTTGTCGCCTGCGGTAAAGCAAAGACCGTGACATCATCCTTCGTTCCGTTCTTCTTCTCAAGCACCATGTTCTGGACACCGAGTGCTTCCGCACCCTTTGGTGTCTCGTCTGCCGGTAAGAATGAACGCGTCAGTTGTTCTTCTGCGTCTTTGCTGAGCGCAAACTGCTCGACTGGCAGATTACGAACGGCGGCTCCGTTATCATAGGCAAGACCATCCGCAAGACCGGTGATCATTAAAATCAATAAGACAATCAACATTGTCACGATCGTCATCCAACTGAATCGTCCTTTCATCCGGACAAGTTCTTTCCATCCTAGCTTCATCGTGTGATCCCTCCTGTATGTTCGCTACAGGATTGATGATACAGCGGCAATATGAACGGAACATGAACGGACACGTCACGCCTGTAAAAAAGTCAGCGTGACGTTCAAGCCAGACGGAGTAGACGATAATACGGCGTCTCCGCCGAGCTGTTGTATCGTTTCCTTGACGATCGCAAGACCAAGACCTGTTCCGCGTGACGCCCGGGACACGTCTGCTTGATAGAAGCGTTCGAAGGCATGCTTCATCTGCTCTGCCGTCATACCCGGTCCCTCATCCGTAATCCGGACGATGACCTGTTCAAGTTGTTCTTCTGCTTGGATGTGAATCGTCGCCCCTTCCGCCGAGACTGAGACGGCGTTTCGGATGACGTTTTGGAAAATGTGTTCCAGAGCACTGGCATCCGCTTGAATCTGCACCGCCGCCGGAACATCAAGTGCGACAGCGATTCCTTGCTCATCCAGTTGGAAGGCAAGTGTCGCGAGTGTCGTCTCTAAACTCGTTCGCAGATCGAGTGTTTGGCGTTTGAAGCGCCGTCCTTCATCAAGTTTCGCTAAGATCAACAGTTGACGCGTCAGCTCCGACATCCGCTCTGCCTCCTGCTGAATGATCGTCCGTTTCGCGATGTCTTCCCCGGTCACATTGAGTTGTCCCACGTAACCAGCAATCGTCGTCAATGGCGACCGGAATTCATGTGAGACGTTTGCGACGAACCGTCGCCGCTCCGTATCAGAGGCTTCGATGGCTTTTGCCATCTCGTCAAACCGCCGTGACAGTTCTCCGATTTCATCGCGTGATTTCGTCCCGACCCGGATTCCGTAGTCTCCCTCCGCCATCTGTTCCGTCGCTTTTGTCAGGCGCCGGATCGGACGAACGAGGTACCGAATTGAGAAGACGAGTAAGAGAAAACTGATGACGACGAGTAAGCCGAGAAACAGACCGACGAACAGGTGCAACTCACGAATTTGCCGGCTTAAGTCGGGACGGACGAAGACCGCGTCCGTTCCTTGCGCCGTCTTGACCGACGTACCATACGTATTGATGACTTCGTTATCAAACAGACCAAGCAGGAAAAGATGGAACGGGTATTCACGCATCCCGTAGTACGGTTGGCCCCTCTTCACTTGCTCGACGACCTGATTCGAAAGTGACTCATCCCGAAACGTGTTTCCGTAACGCTCAATCCCGTTTCCGGTTTGCACGTAGAGCTGAAAACCCGTCGCTTGCAACATCTTGTAGAAGGAGTCGGCATTTCCGTCACCATGTGTCTCGTAATAATCAATCGCTGTCTCGACCGCTTCCTCGACTTTTTGGCTATAGCTGTCCTGCCAAAACGAGTAGTAGGCGATGTTACTAATTAAAAGCGCAAGTAGTGCGGACACGAGTAAGACGACACAGACAAGTCCGACGATTTTCGGATAGAGTGATTTCATGCGTCGACCTCCAACCGGTAGCCGAGCCCCCGGACCGTCTCGATTTTCACTTGCTCCGTCGCCTTCAAACGCCCACGGAGGCGCTTGATATGGACATCAATCGTCCGGTCATCTCCCATGAAATCGAGTCCCCAGACGTGTTCGATCAATTCCTCGCGGCTGAAGACCCGTCCCGGAAAACTTGCCAATTGATGCAACAACTCGAATTCGCGCCGTGGTAATGTCCACTCTATTGACTGAATCGTGACGAGCTGACTGCGCTTATCGATCGTGACGTCTCCGAGATGTAAGACCGGCTGCGCTGCTTTTTGATAACGCCGGGCCACGGCGTGGAGCCGAAACAGCAGTTCTTCCGGATCAAATGGTTTCGTGATGTAATCATCGGCACCGGCTGCAAAACCGTCGCGCTTATCCGTCAGTTCGCCGAGTGCCGTCAGCATCAAAATCGGGATGTCCCCGTTTTGCCGCAAATTCTCGCACAGCACGAGACCGGTCTGTCCGGGAATCAGGACGTCGAGCACAGCTGCTTCAAATGTCATCGTATCAATCCACATAAGCGCCTCATTTCCGTCTGCCGTCGCCTGCACGGAATGCCCATCGGCTTGTAAGGTCGATACGACGAGATCCTGGATATGCGGATCATCTTCGACGACTAAAATATGCATCGTGCTTCTCCTTTCTTTTTAGACAAATAAAAAATCCCCTTCCCCCTTCTCATAATGAAAAGGACGAAGGGGATGACGATCATCCGCGCTCTGGGTAGAGTGGGAAACGACCTGTCAAGGCAACGACACGCTCACGTGCTTGTGCGAGTACGTCTGCTTCTTCTGGGTGGTTCAAGACGAGTTCGATCAACTCGGCGATTTCTTTCATCTCCGCTTCCTTGAAGCCGCGTGATGTCATCGCAGCCGTCCCGATCCGGATACCGCTCGTGACGAACGGGCTTGCTGGGTCGAACGGAATCGTGTTCTTGTTGACCGTAATACCCGCTTCGTCAAGCGCGTGCTCAGCGAGTTTCCCTGTGATACCGAGCGGTTGCAAGTCAACGAGGAGCAAGTGATTGTCCGTTCCGCCTGAGACGATCCGGAGTCCACGATTCGTCAATTCCTCACCGAGGACTTTCGCGTTCGTGACGACTTGACCGATGTAGTCCTTGAACTCCGGTGCAAGAGCTTCACCGAACGCGACAGCTTTCGCGGCGATGACGTGCATGAGTGGACCACCTTGGATCCCTGGGAAGATGGCTTTGTCGATTGCTTTCGCATGCTCTTCTTTACAGAGGATCATCCCACCACGTGGACCACGCAACGTCTTATGCGTCGTCGTCGTGACGAAGTGTGCATGCTCGACCGGGTTCGGATGCAGACCTGCTGCGACGAGTCCCGCGATGTGTGCCATGTCGACCATCAAATAAGCACCGACGCTGTCTGCGATTTCACGGAAACGTTTGAAGTCGATGACGCGCGGATACGCCGATGCGCCCGCAACGATTAATTTTGGCTTGTGTTCTTCTGCTAATTTCGCGACGACATCGTAATCAATCATTTCTGTCTCTTGATCGACACCGTATTCCACGAAGTTGTACTGGACACCGGAGAAATTGACGGGACTACCGTGCGTCAGATGGCCACCGTGTGAGAGGTTCATCCCGAGGACCGTATCGCCCTGCTCGAGAATCGTGAAGTAAACCGCCATGTTCGCTTGTGCACCGGAGTGCGGTTGCACGTTCGCGTGCTCTGCACCGAAAATTTCCTTCGCGCGGTCACGTGCGAGATTCTCAGCGAGATCGACATACTCACAGCCACCATAATAACGACGACCTGGGTAACCTTCTGCGTACTTGTTCGTCAAGACGCTGCCTTGAGCTTCCATGACAGCTTGCGAGACGAAGTTCTCGGATGCGATCAATTCGATGTTATCCCGTTGACGACCTAGTTCCTGGCGCATTGCCGAAAAGAGTGCCTCATCTTGTTGTTTCAGATACGTAAGCGGTGTTTGTTCCATCTGAATTCCCCCATTTCATTTCGATAGACCTATCTTAACACGAATGTTCCATTCCCGGCATCCCCCAAAACAACATCAAAAAAGCAAGGGGTGCGCAACCCCTTGCATGGATCATTCGTATTTAGCACGTGCTCCTCCGATTAATTTCGGTCGTGTCACGGCTGCCGTCACGTGTGCCTCACCAATTTCCTGATGCGGCAAGCGCACCGGAATCGCGACAGCTTTCAAATGCATCCCGATGAACGTATCACCGATATCGATTCCGGCATCTGCCTGAATCGCTTCGACGACGACCGGTGCCGAGAAGTGCTGATAGGCAGCACTCGCCATCGATCCACCGGCTTCTGGAACAGGAACGACCGTTACCGGATCGAGTCCGAGTCGTTCCGCCGTTTGCCGCTCAAGCGTCAGCGCCCGGTTGATGTGCTCACAGCCTTGGAAGGCAAGATCAACTTGGTGCGACCGACGAAAAGCATCGAAGACGTCAAACAACGCGTCCGCGACTTCCGGTGAACCGGCCTTGCCGATTTGTTTACCGATGACCTCACTCGTCGAGCAACCGATCACGAGCAATTTTCCTTTTAAGGAAAATCGTTCATCCAGAGCGTTCAGTGCTTCTTCTAAATCGTGCTGGATGCGTGTCAAATCCATTACTTCACCTCATAATCCGAGATTTTGCAAACGCGGTTCTCATGACGTCCGCCTTCGAATTCCGTCTCAAGCCAAAGCTGTGCGATCTCACGCGCTAGTCCTGGACCGATGACGCGTTCGCCCATCGTCAAGATGTTCGAATCGTTGTGCTGACGCGTCGCTTTCGCGCTGAACGTATCATGGACGAGTGCTGCTCGGATGCCCTTGACTTTGTTCGCTGCGATCCCGATCCCGATGCCTGTGCCACAAATCAAGATGCCACGATCAAACTCACCGTTCGCGACTGCCTCTGCGACAGGAATCGCGACATCCGGATAATCGATTGAGTCGGACGAATACGTACCGAAGTCCGTATACTCGATGCCGAGTTCTTGTAAGAGATCGTTGATTTCTGCCTTTAACTTAAAACCGCCATGATCCGCGCCGATTGCTACTTTCATCTTTACTATTCCCCCGTTTGTTTAGGTTGTTTTTTCGGAAGTTTCCGTGTATCCGGAGCTTTTCTTCCGTTTCCGTTCTGCGTCAATTTTAACACAAGCCGGTTGACGAGGGGTTCGAGTTCATTGCGTACTTGGCGGTAGACGTTCATCGATCCGCCGTACGGATCGTTGATATCCCGTTCAAGCCCTGTCACGTATTCATATAGGGTAAACGTCCGTTCCTTCAGTTCCGGGTACCGTTCACCAACTTCTTGCTTGTGCTGACGCGTCATCGTCAAGATGATGTCAGACCAACGTCCGAGTACATCATCAAAGACTTGCGTATAGTGCTCGAGTTCGATGCCGCGTTCGCGTAACACTTGCAGTGCGTTCTCGGACGCATCGAATCCTTGCATCGAACGTAGTCCTGCCGACCGGACATCGAATTCCTGATCAGCGACTTTCGAGCGTAGTAACGCCATCGCCATCGGGCTACGGCATGTATTTCCTGTACAGATGAATAAAACGCGACGTGTGCTCATCTCCGTATCCTCCTTCTTCAAGGGCGAATGACCCGACCACCTGCTGCTTTATGGAGGCGGTTGCGGACCGCAAGCCCCACCCCTTCTTCTGATAGGTCTCGTACAAAAATCTGATCCACCGTCGTCTGATCAAATCGCCGTAAACAATCGTAAAGACGTTGTGCCGCCGTCTCCATTGAATTCCCAAGGGAACAGCAGACATCTGCGTCGACGTCCTCCCCGTCAAACAGAAGAACGCCCGTCTTGTGTCCGGTTCGTCGTGCATCATCGATGAGTTGCTGTAAGAATGAGAGATCTCCCTCAACGACGGTAAGCGCTGCTTCCGGCGCATAGTGAGTATATTTCATTCCGGGTGCCTTCGGTGTAGCATCTTTCATCGATAACGCAGGATCGAGTGTAACAGGACCGATGACGGTCTCGATTTGTTCGCGTGTCACGCCACCCGGTCGTAAAATCGCCGGTGGCGTCATCGTACAATCGATGACAGTCGATTCGACCCCGATGCCCGTTTCGCCTCCATCGACGATCGCAGCGATGCGTCCCGAGAGGTCATATGCGACGTGCGCAGATGACGTCGGTGAAGGTTTACCGGAACGGTTGGCACTCGGTGCTGCGAGACCCAGCCCTGTCGCTTCAATCAACCGAAGCGCGAGCGGATGGTCCGGCATCCGTAATCCGATCGTATCTAGCCCTGCTGTGACGAGTGTGGATGCGGTGCCGTTCGATTCGAGGATGATCGTCAAGGCTCCTGGCCAGAACGCCTCCATCAAACGTGCCGCGACATCTGGAATGTGCGTGACGAACTGATGTGCCTGTTCTACGGATGCGACATGGACAATCAGCGGATTGTCGGAAGGTCGACCCTTCGCGGCGAAGATTCGCCGAACAGCCGCTTCGTTCGTTGCGTCCCCTGCGAGACCATAGACGGTCTCGGTCGGCATCGCTACGACCTCTCCTTCCTGCAACAACCTTACTGCTTCATCCATCGTCTGTAAGTCAATCATTTCCGTCTTCACGCTGTACAATCCTTTCGTTCCGCATACACGATACGGTCTTTACCGTTTATATCTTTTAAAATACCCGTTTCCGCATTTGGATAACGTTCTTTTAACATCATTTGCACTTCCGGTCCTTGATTGTGTCCAATTTCAAACACAATCAACCGAAAATCGTCGCGTAGGACCCGTCCGCTCTCCTCGACGAGACGCCGGTAAAAGACAAGACCGTCTTTTCCGCCGAACAGGGCGAGATGCGGTTCATGGTCGAAGACGACCTCACTCAGTAATTCTGCTTCCTCGATATAAGGTGGGTTCGAGACGAGTACCCGGACGGAATCGTCCGCAAGCGGTGCCAGCAAGTCGCCTTCAAGGAACGTCACGTCTCCACCCAGCGCTGCTTGATTTTGCTTCGCGACCGCGATCGCAGCTGGTGAAATATCGACGGTCGTGACCGGTTGCTCGAGTTCAAGCGCGAGCGTGATTCCGATCGCACCACTGCCGGTACCGATATCGACGATCTGTCCCGCCGCGAACGTCTCGTGTTTGAGGCGCTCCGTCACGAAGACGATCAACTCTTCCGTTTCCGGACGGGGAATCAAGACATCCGGTGTGACACGGAAATCCCGTCCATAAAACGGTTGATAACCGATGAGATGTTGAACCGGTACACCATGAACGTGGGCGAGCAAGTATTCACTGAACCGTAAATCCTGCTCTGGCGTCAATTCATCGGATAAACGGACGAGCAGTCCTGTCCGGTCGACTTCTAAGACGTGCATGAGTAACCATTCGGCACTCGAACCCTCGCGTCCTGCTTGTTCCATCATCGTTTTTGCCTCATTTAAACGTTTCGCGATCCGCATCAGTTCGCCGCCTCCGATGCCCGTGCTTGATGCTCCATGACGAGCGTATCGATCACTTCATCCATCTCACCTTGGAGGATTCGGTCAAGCTTTTGAATCGTCAAGCCGATCCGGTGATCGGTCACCCGGTTTTGTGCGAAATTATACGTCCGGATTCGTTCCGAACGGTCGCCCGTCCCGACCGCTGACTTTCGTTTTTCATCGTACTCCGCCTGCTGCTCACGCTGAATCTTATCGTAGACACGCGCACGTAGGACCTTCATTGCCTTTTCCTTGTTCTTGATTTGCGACTTCTCGTCCTGACAGCTGGCGACGATTCCCGTCGGCACGTGCGTGACACGGACGGCGGACTGCGTCGTATTGACAGACTGCCCACCCGGACCACTCGACGTGAACGTGTCAACCCGGACATCCTTATCATGGATTTCGACCTCGACGTCTTCTGCTTCCGGCAACACAGCAACGGTTGCGGTCGACGTATGAATCCGTCCACCGGACTCCGTTGATGGAACACGCTGGACGCGGTGTGCCCCGTTCTCGTATTTCAACTTCGAATAAGCACCCGTTCCTTTGACGATGAAGATGATCTCTTTGTAGCCACCGAGCTCCGTGTAGCTCGCATCGATAATCTCGATCTTCCAGTTCTGTTTCTCTGCGAACTTCGAATACATCTTAAACAGATCACCCGCGAACAACGCCGCTTCGTCCCCGCCTGCCGCGCCACGGATCTCGACGATGACGTTCTTGTCATCATTTGGATCCTTCGGTAACAGTAGGGCTTTTAGTTTGGCCTCGAGTTCTTTGATTTCCGGTTCAAGCACTGCGACTTCTTCCTTCGCAAGGTCGCGCATCTCCGGATCCGTCAACATCTGGCGTGCCTCTTGGTAGGCTTCCATCTTCTCGCGATAGACGCGGTATGTCTCAACAGTCGGTGCAAGTTGTGACTGCTCCTTTGAGACCTCACGCAATTGATTCGTATCATTAATGATGGCCGGATCAGCCAACATATCATTCAGTTTTTCATAACGGTCCTCTAGGGCACTCAATCGATCCAACATCTCGGTCATCCTTCCTGGCGGTTCTTCTGTCGTCAGTATAGCAAATATTACGAAAGAAGGCGTACCTGTCTTCTTGAAAAGAGTCGTTGACAGATTGATTCCCACTTCCTATAATTGGTGTATTAATTGAATTAGTACACTTAAGGAGGTGAAGAGATGTTCACCGTCGATCCGAAAAGCCCGTTGCCGATTTACGAACAGTTAGTCACGCAAATCATCCGCTCGATTGCCCGTGGTCTCCTTCGCTCCGGCGAACAGATGCCGTCCGTCCGTGAACTTGCCAGTACACTCCTCGTCAATCCGAACACCGTCTCCCGCGCCTATCAGGAACTCGAGAGCCGCAACTTCATCGTCACGATGCGCGGGAAGGGCTCCTTCATCTCAGACATCCCCCTCAGTGAAGTCAAACAAGTCGCCATCCAGGATCCACTCATCCGCCTTTGCTCCGTCGCCGACGAACTCTCTATTTCAAACGAAGAACTCTATCAACTCATCCAACACATAAGGGAGGATTCCTCATGTTGACCGTTTCTCATTTAACGAAACAAATCGACCGTACGATGATTTATGAAAATGCATCCTTCACTCTACCAGCAGGAACGATTACTGCCCTGATTGGTCGTAATGGTGCCGGAAAAACGACGTTGTTGAAAACACTCGTCGGTTCCCTTGAGCCGACACGCGGGAAGGTCGAATGGAACGGCGAATCGATTCATCACGTTCCGAAGACGCGGGAACATCTCTTCCTCGTCCCGGACTCTGTCTCCGTCTATCGCCAGATGACGCTCGGTGAATTAATCAACTTCTATCACGCGTTCTATCCGAACTTCGAGAAAACGTATATCGAAAACTACTGTCGTTCGTCGAACCTCGATCGCGGACGTCGCGTCACTTCTTTATCAAAGGGCCAAGCCCAGTTGTTCCTTCTTCAGCTTGCGTTCGCGACGAATGCCCCGGTTCTCTTACTTGACGAACCGACGGACGGACTTGACCGGATCAATAAACGTGATTACTTAAAACAACTCGTCTCGTTACTTGCCGAGCGCCAGACCGCCGTTCTGATTGCATCCCATCAGCTCGAAGAACTCGATTCGCTCGCTGACCGTGTCATGACGATTGAAAAACACCTTGTCCGCGAACCGAAGGCACTCGATGATGCCAAAGCCAGCATGCAGAAATGGCAAGTCGTCTATGAAGATGTTCCTGAACTCAATCATGCCGATCTCCATGTCTTATCACAAACCGGTCGGGTCGTGACGCTGCTCGTCTTGTCGGATGCAGGCGCGCAGTATCTCGAAACGACGCGTCCTCTATTAAAGGATGCCTTACCGGTGCAGATGGAAGACTACTTCTTAGGAACATTTGGAGGGAAACGACATGGTTAAGCAATTGATCCGCTATCACATCAAACAAGGCATCTGGCCGCTCGCCTGTTTCATTCTGCTTGCGATCTTCAGTTATGGATTTGGCAGTTATACGGTCATCAATGAGTTCGAGAACTACGATCCGTCTCAGCAACCTGATTTACTGCAAACCGTGCTCGTCAGTCCATTTTTTGCTGGATTCGCTGCAATTCTGATCGCCGTCTTTGCGATCCTGATGCTCGGTTCGGAGCGCGGAAGTGGTCGCAGTCTGATTTTACATGCCTTACCATTCCCGAAGGTCTGGCTGTTCTGGATCAAGTGGACGATCGGCGTCGCGACATTGATCGTCTTCCCGTTGATTGGTTTTTTCGCCAGTTGGTTATTACTACAAGCATTCGGTATCAATCCCTTTGATTACGTCACCCTCTTGGCACTCTCAAAAGATTTTGGTCTTTACCTTCTATTTGATGTGACGATTTTGACGATTTTCCTATTCGCCGGAACGATTGCCGGTGATATCATCGGACAATTGTTACTCGGGACGTTCTTCTTGTTCTTGAACTATTTCACGTATTTCAGTGTCTATGCCGTCGCCTTGCTTGGTTTCGGGACCCAGGAGACCGATTTATCGAAACCACTCGATTTCCTAATGACGATTACGGCACCGTTCGCCTTACTGTTCCAATATGAGAACCTTCTTTATCCTGTCTTATTCAATTTCGCTTTGACGATTATCTTACTTCTCTTCGGCAGTCGCCTCTACGTCAAAGGTGAAAACGAACGACTCGGTCGGTTTACGATTTTCCCGAAGTTACACCCGGCACTCATCATCACGTTCTCGATCTATACGACGATCCTGCTTGCAGGAATCATTGGTCTGATTTCGTCCGAGAATCAGTTCCTGTACTGGCTCGCAATCGCGATTCTCGCCTGGCCGACGTTCAGCTCTTACCGTCGGATGATCGGGTGGAGTCGTTAATCCATACACAGGTAGCCCTTCTGAGATGATTTTCAGAAGGGCTATTCGTTTGTCATCGTTTCTTCATAAACCTTTACAAACGGTCCATATGGATTTCACATTTTCTCCGTAAGGTTGTGTTTGTAGGTCGTATCGATCGTCACATCCCACCATCTTCCGAGGAGGAACTCTCATGAAATTAAAACGCCTAATCCCGATTTTTGCCTTATCAACCCTTTCCCTGAGCACGATGATCTCGATGCCGGAAGCAGAAGCGAAAGCCAAACATACTCACTCACCCGAAATCCGGAACGTCATTTTCCTGATTGGTGACGGCATGGGCGTCTCGTACACGTCGGCCTATCGTTACTTAAAAAATGATCCGTCGACGACGGTCGCTGAACGAACAGCATTTGATCAATACCTTGTCGGCCAACAGATGACTTACCCGGAAGATGCGAAAGAAAACATCACTGATTCCGCATCGGCTGCGACAGCGATGTCGTCCGGTGTGAAGACGTACAATGCGGCGATTGCGGTCGATAATGATAAATCAGAAGTCAAGACGGTTCTTGAAGCAGCAAAAGAACGCGGTAAGTCAACCGGTCTCGTTGCGACATCGGAGATCACGCATGCGACGCCTGCATCATTCGGTGCTCATGATGAAAGCCGGAAAAACATGAACGCGATCGCAGATGACTACTTCAAGGAACGCATCAATGGGAAACACAAGATCGACGTCATGCTCGGTGGCGGAAAATCAAACTTCGTCCGTCCGGACGTCGATTTGACGAAAGCATTCAAGAAAGACGGTTACAGCTACGTCACGGATCTGGATCAATTGCAAGGCGACAAAAACAAACAGGTCCTCGGTCTGTTCGCAGATGGCGGACTTCCAAAACGGATCGACCGCGAAAACTCAGTTCCGTCACTTGAACAAATGACGAACGCTGCCATCAAGCGACTCGATTCGAATAAAAAAGGATTCTTCCTGATGGTCGAAGGCAGTCAGATCGACTGGGCGGGTCACGACAATGATATCGTCGGTGCGATGAGCGAGATGGAAGACTTCGAGCGGGCATTCAAAGCCGCGATTGATTTCGCGAAGAAAGATAAGCACACACTCGTCGTCGCGACAGCCGACCACTCGACAGGCGGCTATTCGATTGGAGCGGACGGCATCTATAACTGGTTCGCCGAGCCAATCAAAGCGGCGAAGAAAACACCTGACTTCATGGCGCAACGAATCGTCGACGGTGCGGACGTCCGTAAGACATTGACGACGTACATCGACCAGAACAAACTCGCCTTGACGGACAAAGAAATCGAGAGCATTTCTCGTGCTGCGGAATCGAAGAAACTGCTTGAAATCGATAATGCGATCGAAGACATCTTCAACGAACGCTCACACACTGGCTGGACGACAGGTGGACATACAGGTGAAGACGTTCCTGTTTACGCATTTGGTCCGGCAAAAGAACGCTTCGCGGGACAAGTCGATAATACGGATCACGCGAAAATCATCTTCGATCTCTTGAAATCGAAAAAATAAGGAGACTTTTCATGAAACGGATACTTGCTACTTTGATGCTCGGGACGGTGCTCGCCGGTTGTGGGCATTCCGCATCACAGGATACGCCAACAGAACCATCGTCTGCGAAACAGAAGCAGTCGGTATCGCTTGAAAAGACGAACGCTTATGTTCCGAACCCTCAAATTCCAGACGACCGCAAGTTGACGAAAGTCAATCAGACCGTCA
Organism: Exiguobacterium sp. TDN 0502; assembly: GCF_050846835.1. Classification (NCBI taxonomy): domain Bacteria; kingdom Bacillati; phylum Bacillota; class Bacilli; order Caryophanales; genus Exiguobacterium; species Exiguobacterium sp. TDN 0502. The sequence continues at coordinate 43,325 of NZ_JBOZGJ010000009.1, forward strand.
CGGACGACAAGGGAGAACTGACGCTGAAAGACATCAAACGAGTCAATGAAACACGGAAAATCGGTCCGATCGAAATGACGATCGAGGAAATCAAAGTGTTTCATGACCGTCCCAGTTACGGTATGATCGATTTCTTCCACGGCTTCACACACGAAGAGTCATTTGATGTGGTAAAGACGCGGGTGACGATCACGAATACGAGTGATGAGCCCGTCACGTTCAATCCGGTCGCCCACTTCAAACTCGATGACGCAACTGAAAAGACACTCGAGGATGATGTCTATCTCGAGTCGCTCGCTAAAACGTATGCGCCGTCAGAATCACGGAGCGGGAACTTCGGCTTCATAACGGAAAAACCTGTTCAATCCATCGAACTGTTGACGAGTGATGTTCTCGATGAAAAACAGGATGTCTTAAAAAAAGGAATCCGGTTCTCAACTTCTCTTCGTTAATGCCGCATACTTCCGCTCCATTCTCGTTCCGGTCGCTCCTCCGGATCCAGAATGGGGCGTTTTTTGGTTCTGACCCGAATGGATGCGCTGAATCGTTCCGTGCTACACTAGAAATACCATTTGAGTGCAAAGGACGGATTTTATGCCGAAATACTTAACCATTTATCATCATCTCGTACAACGGATCCAAGACGGGACGCTTTCGGCTGAGACGAAACTGCCTTCGGAAACCGAACTAATGCAAGAATTCGAGGCGAGTCGTGGAACGGTCCGAAAAGCGATCGACGCCCTTCAGGAAAAAGGATTCGTCCGCAAACACCAAGGAAAGGGTGTCTTCGTCCTATCGCAGGAAGCCATCGAGTTCCAATTCAATGGCATCGTCAGTTTCTCGGAAGCACACCGCCGGATGGGACGACATGCCGTCGAGACGGATGTGTTATCGTGCGAAGTCCATTCCGCTTCCGCTGAGCTCGCTTCGTTATTACATGTGGCACAAGGAACGGACGTGACACGCATCGAACGGATTCGTCGTATCGACGGTGAGCGTGTCATCCGTGATATCAATTATTTCGTGACGGAACTCGTACCAGGACTGACAGCCGACATTGCTAAAGGTTCGATCTACCAGTACGTCGAGGAGACGCTCGGCCGGCAAATCAGCTATGCGAAACGCAAGATCGAGGCACGCCCCGCGACTACGGAAGATCGCGAACGACTCGACCTCCATGATATGTCGCATGTCATCGTCGTCACGAACGACACGTACTATTATGAGGGGCAGCACTTCGAGCGAACGGAATCGCGTCATCGGCTCGATAAATTTCAATTTACCGATATTGCCCGTCGTTGACCGCGCATGAAAGGAGGAAAACCGTTTGTCGGTTCCCTCCTTTTTTTACATTCTTAACTTATCTATATAAGTACTTGACCGACTTATATAGATAAGTTAAGATAAGTGTGCGCAGATAAGAAAACGTTTTCATTTCAAAAGTGGTCGAGTATGTCACTTCTAAAAAGGAGCATCGAGATGAAACCAAACTATCGTCAGATTGCAGAACAAATCATTGAGAACATCGGGGGCAAGGAGAACATTGAGCAGGCAGCCCACTGTGTCACCCGTCTTCGTTTAACCTTAAAAAACCAGGAGCTGGTCGACCAGGATGCCTTACTTGAAGTCCCGCTCGTCAAAGGGGCATTCTTAAACGCCGGCGTCTATCAAATCGTCATCGGTGCCGGCGACGTCGACCGGGTCTATGCTGAGTTCATTCAATTAACCGGCTTACAGGCAACGACGATCGCAGACGTCAAATCGTCTGGTGCCGCAAAGATGAACCCGTTCCAAAAGTTGATTAAAGTCTTTTCCGATGTTTTCATGCCCATCATCCCAGCGATCATCGTCGCCGGTCTCTTAATGGGAATCAATAATCTGTTCGGCATCGAGTTCGGCGGCAAGACGATGATTGACCGGTACCAGAATCTACAAGGGTTATGGGACCTGATTAATATGATGGCAAATACCGCTTTCGTCTTCCTCCCGGCACTCGTCGGCTGGTCGGCAACAAAACGTTTCGGCGGTAGTGAGATTCTCGGGATCGTCATGGGGCTGATGCTCGTACACCCGGACCTTCTGAATGCTTGGAACTACGGACAAAGTGCCTTAAAGGGTGAAATCCAGACGTTCAACATTCTCGGTCTCTTTGAAATTGAAAAAGTCGGCTATCAGGGACAAATTTTACCGGTACTTGCCGCAGCTTATGTCCTCAGTACGATTGAACGTTGGCTCAAACAACGGGTCCCGAATGCGATTCAATTACTCGTCGTACCGATTACGACGATCACGTTGACTGGATTCCTTGCCCTTGCCGTCATCGGACCGGTCACGCGTCAAGTCGGTGACTGGATTACGATTGGTGTCGTCAATACGTTCGAAGCTGTTCCGTTACTTGGTGCCCTACTCTTTGGCGCACTCTACGCGCCACTCGTCATCACCGGCATGCACCACATGTTCATCGCCGTTGACCTACAGTTGATCGGACAAAGTGGAACGACGTTCATCTGGCCGATGATTGCGCTTTCGAACATCGCCCAAGGTTCAGCGACACTTGCGATGCTCTTCCTTGCGAAAAACGCCAACGATAAGAACATGGCGTCGACGTCTGCACTCTCCGCCTACTTCGGGATTACGGAACCCGCCATGTTCGGGGTCAATCTCCGGTTCAAGTATCCGTTTTACGCGGCACTCGTCGGTTCAGCCATCGCATCTGCCTTCATCGCCGTCAGCGGTGTCCTCGCTCCTGCGATTGGTGTCGGTGGACTACCGGCTTTCATCTCGATCGTACCGGGCTCGATCCTGTCCTTCATCGTCGGCATGGTCATCGCAATCGTCATTCCGGTCGCCTGTACGTTCCTGTTCCACTACGTCTCAACGAAACGCGCAAAAAAAGCCGCACTGAACAAAGCGGCGTAATTTTAGAAAGGTGTGTATCTGATGATCACGACAACCGATTGGCGCAAATCCGCCGTTTATCAAATCTACCCGAAGAGTTTTTACAGCCCGGAAGGCAAAGCAACCGGCACGTTACGCGGTGTCACTGCCAAACTCGATTATCTGGCGGATCTTGGTGTCGATTACCTCTGGTTGACGCCGGTCTATGCCTCACCGCAAAACGATAACGGCTATGATGTCAGCGATTATTATGCGATCGACCCCTCGTATGGCACGATGGCTGATTTTGAGACGTTACTGTCAGAAGCGAAACGACGCGGTCTGTCCGTCATGATGGACATCGTCGTCAATCACTGCTCGACGTCGCACGCCTGGTTCGAAGAAGGACGTCATCCGGATAGTCCATACCATGACTACTTCATCTGGCGTGAGACACCGAACGACTGGATCTCAAAATTCGGTGGTCCGGCATGGTCCTTCGATGAAGTCGCCGGCAAGTACTATCTGCATCTGTTTGATCAAACGCAAGCGGACCTGAACTGGGAAAACCCGCGTCTTCGGGAAGAAGTTTACGCCATGATGCGTTTTTGGCGGGATAAAGGCGTCGGCGGTTTCCGACTTGACGTCATCAATCTGATCTCAAAGACACCTGGATTACCAAACGACCCGACTGGAGACGGACGCGTCTATTACACAGATGGTCCGAACGTCCATGACTACTTGCAGGAGATGAATGAACAGGTCTTTGCCGGATACGATCTCCTGACGGTCGGCGAGATGTCGTCGACGTCGCTCGACCACTGCCTCCGTTACGCAGCACTCGACGAACAAGAGCTGAAGATGACGTTCAACTTTCACCATTTAAAGGTCGATTATCCGAACGGGGAGAAATGGACGGCAGCCCCGTTTGATTTCACGCAACTGAAACAGATCTTCTCCGACTGGCAATCCGGCATGAACGGACAAGCCTGGAACGCGATCTTTTGGTGTAACCATGACCAGCCACGCGTCGTCAGCCGTTTCGGTGATGATGTCACGTATCGTGTCGAAAGTGCAAAGATGCTTGCGACGACACTTCACGGTCTACAGGGCACGCCGTATATCTATCAAGGGGAAGAAATCGGGATGCCGAACCCGGACTTCACGGACTTATCCGACTACCGTGATGTCGAGACGTTGAACGCTTATCAGGAAGCACGGGACAACGGTATACCGGAAGAAGCGATTCTCGCTGCCATCCGTCAAAAATCGCGCGATAATGCGCGGACGCCGATGCCGTGGTCGGACGCTCCGAACGGCGGATTTAGCATGCGTGAACCGTGGATTCCCGTTTCGCCGACGTATGACCGGATCAATGTCGAAACCGCTGTCGCTGATCCGGACTCGGTCTATCACCATTACAAACGATTGATTCAGCTCCGTAAACAGTATGACGTTCTGACGGACGGAACATATCGTCTGTTGACCCAGGACGACCCGTCACTCTGGGCGTACGAACGTGCAACGAGCGAAGAAGAATTGCTCGTCATCTCGAACTTCTACGGAACGGATGCGACGTTCACGTTACCTCGTGACGGATCGGACTATACGGTGCTTATTCATAACTATCAGCAGATGCAGACAACAGATCACATGCTGACGTTACGTCCTTACGAATCACTGATGATTTATCGTAAAAAGTGATGCAGATTCGCAATTCCTTTCGACCAAATAAAAAGGGAGATCACCATCCGAGTACATGACCCGGAACGTGATCTCCCTTTTTTCATACTTCATCATATGCGGGCTCGTTTTCAGAGCATGTATCCTACGAAACCTTCCGATTCGCTCCTTCCTTTCTCAACTGTTCGCGGAACAGTCGTGTCTCGGCAATGACGACGCCGGACAATCCAATTAAACCGATTAAGTTCGGAATGGCCATCAATCCGTTGAAGACGTCGGAAATTGCCCAAACCATGTTCAGGTTCGTCGTCATCGCACCTGCTCCGGCAACTAAAACAAACAAGATCCGGTATGGCAGGATCGATTTTTGACCAAATAGGTAATAAATCGACTTTTCACCATAGTACGACCAGCCGAGAACAGTCGAGTAGGCGAACATGACGAGACCGATCGTGACGATATATTTCCCCGTCGGTCCAAGGAAGACCTCAAAACTTGCTGTCGTTAATTCAACGCCCTGCAAGTCCGTATCGAGCTGACCACCCATGACGAGTGTCAGACCTGTCATCGAACAGACGACCAGTGTATCGAGGAAGACCTGTGTCATCGAAACGAGTGCCTGACGTCCCGGAAAATCCGTCTTCGCTGCCGCTGCTGCAATCGGTGCTGAACCAAGACCTGCTTCGTTCGAGAAGACACCACGTGCAACACCATAGCGAATCGCAGCCCCGATCGCTCCACCGGCGATTGCTTCGTTTGAGAACGTACTGCTGAAGATCGTTGAGACGGCACCTGGAATCAAGTCATAGTTCATAATCAAAATGAGCAGTCCGCTTCCGACATAGAAGAAAATCATGAACGGAACAAACAGACTGACGACCTTACCGATTGATTTGACTCCACCGAGGATGACGACACCCGTCAGGACCATCAAAGCGATTCCCGTCACGTAGAGCGGGACATCAAATGTTGATTTCATTGCTAAGGCGACCGAGTTCGTCTGAACCCCGTTTCCGATTCCGAACGCGGCGATCGAAGCGAATGCGGCGAACAAGACACCGAGCCATTTCTGCTTCAGTCCACGCTCGAGGTAATACATCGGTCCCCCTGCCATTTGCCCTTTCTCGTCCACGACACGGTATTTGACGGCAAGAATCGCCTCTGCGTACTTTGTCGCCATCCCGAATAATCCGGATAACCACATCCAGACGATGGCACCCGGTCCCCCAAGAACGACAGCCGTTGCAACACCGACGATATTCCCCGTACCGACGGTTGCAGCGAGTGCTGTCATCAACGCTTGGAAGTGACTAATGTCCCCTTCCGATTTGTCATCCTGTTGTTTCGAGAAGGCGAGCTTCAACGCATACGGTAATTTGGTAATTTGAATGAAGCCTAAGCGAATCGTCAAGTAAATCCCCGTACCGACTAAGAGAATGAGCAACGGTGGTCCCCAGACGAAATCGGACGCCGTACTAATCCAGTCACTAACTGTTTTCCCCATTCGAGTTACCTCCCTTAAAAAGTATGTAGTTCCTTACCATCTTTTCAGAATTTACTGATAATTGTCAAACCCTTTTTTCGAAAAACTATTCTGACTATTAATTTTTTCAATAATAAGTAAATTTTTTACTCGTGCAGGTATAATCAAGAAAACGAATCGTTCATCTCGCAAAACAAAGGAGCGAATCACATGAAGATTAAAACGAAGCTTATCTTATTGTCCTCCATCCTTTTGCTTAGCTTGATTGGTGTCGGATTGTACGGTGGATTCTCTCTGAGTCAGGTCGACCAAGAGAGTCAAACGATCACCTCCTCCTGGATTCCCGGTCTGAACCTGTCTCATGAAACGAACACGGCATTATCTGACCTGCGACGTGTTGAATTACTGCATATTCAAGAAAACGATCCCGAGGTCAAGGCGGGCTATGATCAGCGCGTCAAGGATGGACTAGCGAACATCGATGCCAATCTCGCTAAATATGAGAAAACGATCTATTTGAAATCGGACCGCCTGCTGTTTAACGATCTTGCGAAAAAATGGCAGACATTCAAGGAAACAACGGATCGCCTGCTTGTGCTGAGTACCCCGCAAACGCAGGAAGAAGCGGTCACCTATTATGAAGGCGAAAGCCGCGACTCTTATTTCGCGGTTTCCGATCAACTGACGAAAATCGTTACCTTCAACAATCAGCAGGCCGAGAAAAATGGTGCCGCCATCACGCATGCCGCGAATACGGCTCACCTCATCCTATTCAGCATCATCGGTCTAGTCAGTCTGCTCGCTGTGATCTTCACCGTCCTGATTTTACGATCCATCTTCGGACCCCTCCGGCAACTGCAGGCGAAGACTCATGAACTGGCGACGCAGGGCGGCGACTTGACCGCCCAGCTCGACGTCGTACGCAACGATGAAATCGGTCAGATTGCCCGGTCGATGAACCAGTTCATCGCTAGTTTACGGACCATCATCGTGCAGGTCGATGACACCGCGACACATGTCGTATCGACTTCCCGTCACGTCTCCGGGCGAATCGGCGAACTCGATCAGGATATGGCCTCAACGTCACATACGATCGAAAACTTATCCGCTGGCATGCAGGAGACCGCTGCTTCAGCCGAAGAGATGAACTCGTCTGCCGTCGACATGGAAGCAACGATCCATGAGATCGTCTCGAGTGCTGAAGCCAATGGCAGCCGGGCAAAAGAAGTCGATCGTCGGGCAACGTCGCTGCAAGCCGTTGCTACAGATGCTAAACTGACCGCTACTCAAATCCTTGCCGAGACCAAAACACGACTCGAAGAGGCGATGGTCCGGGCGAAAGCCGTCAAGGAAATTTCCGTCTTATCTGATGCCATCCTGTCGATTGCAGCACAAACGAATCTATTATCCCTCAACGCATCGATTGAAGCGGCACGAGCCGGGGACGTCGGTCGCGGGTTCGCCGTCGTCGCAGATGAGATCCGTAAACTTGCCGAAAGCAGTCGCGATACCGTCGAACAAATTCAAGACGTTTCCCTCTCCGTCATCGAATCCGTCGAACAGTTGAATACCGCTTCGGGTGAGATGCTGTCCTTCATTGATACGAAGGTCGTCAAGGACTACGATTTGTTCGAAGATGCCTCTGTCCAGTACCGGGATGATGCCAAGTTATTCGGCGATGCGGCGGAACACTTCGCCACTCAGGCCGGTCAGCTCCAGGAACTGACGGCAAACATGCTCGGCGTCATCCACGACGTTGCGGTCACCGTCAATGACGGGGCACAGGGAACACAGTCGATGTCCGAGCAAATCAACCACTCCGTCCAGGCATTCCGGGATGTCCATGAACAAACGTCCGTCAGTCAACAGCAAGCAGAGTCACTCAAAGAGGTCCTCCGCCAATTCCAGGTCTAAAACAAATCAGCCCCTCCGCTTCTGATTGGAAGAGAGGGGCTGATCGCTTATTGGCCGGCGCCCGTAAGCGGTTGAGCATCTTTTGCTTCTGCCGGTAGTTTGATTTCATTGATCTCATTGAATTTCGAGAACGTCGATTGATTGGTCATCGTGAAATCTGTCTCTTTTTCGACTGCGAAGACCATCTCCATATCCAGGGATTTCGGATAGAATGTCTTGGCATCGTAGGTCATCTTATAGTTCATCTTCTTATAATCGATGCTGTCCATCGCATCTTTCATCTGCGCCATTTGTCCCGTCTGTTCGAGTGAATCTTTCATGAAGGACTTCAGATCGTCACCACTCAGTTTGACGTCGATCTGATAGACGTCGCCATCTTTTTTCGCAGTCCAGTTATCCTTGTATTTTTTGAGAAGCTGCAGGTTTTGTTCAGTTGACGCTGATGATTCCATCGTCTCGACCATTTCTCCGAGTTCTGAAACATCCTGAACGAGCCATTGTCCGTTTTGCGACAGATACATCTTGTCGTCGACGATATAACTTTCAAGCGACATATCTTTTCCGTCCTGCGGATTTTTCATCGTCATCGTCTGATGCATCGCGAGCGGTTTCTGAATGATGTCTGCTGAGACTTTCTGATCCATCGCCATCTCGCCCGCTTTCGAATTGACCATTCCTTCCATGTGGAACGACTTGATATCTTCTTGTGCCGCCGTCGCTTTTTTCAACAGTTCCGTGTTCGAGAGTTCCCCCGACTTCGCCGAACCGGATCCATCACTACTGCCACTGCTTGAATCAGTCTGTCCATCTTGGCATCCGGCGAGACCGATCGATGCCGCAACGATCCCCGTTGCCAGCCACCTTGTTTTCTTCATGTTCATTTCCTCCTTTATACGTATTACCCTGATTTACGAAAATGATTGGAAAATGTTTCAAAGTTTCTTTATTAGACCATTACCGTTCTCCTTAAAATTGAACCCTTAAATTTCAAATCTACTATCCTTTTTTTGAAATTTGGTTCAGTGTTCGCGAGATTTCTGCAAAAAAACGGGCTGACTCAAAAAAAGAATGATGCGTCTTTTCACGCCCTTTCCTCAGGCGAGACACAAGCCAGTTTTCCTGCTTCATTCAAGCAGGAAAGCGGGTCTTGTTCGTCTCTGACAGCGCATAAATGCGCTTGTCCCTGTAGGAGTGGCGTGTGACGCGTCATTCTTTTTGTTACGAGATAAGGATGGCAGATCATCATTCTGCCACCCTTATCTTTGTAGAGACTGACTTTTGAGTCAGTCCCGTCTCTGTTTCGTCAGATCGTCCGTAAAAGATTCGCCATCTCGATCGCGGAAACTGCTGCTTCGTAGCCTTTATTCCCAGCTTTCGTACCGGCACGTTCGACTGCTTGCTCGATTGAATCCGTCGTCAGGACACCGAAGATGATCGGAACGCCGGTATCGCGCGACGCACTCGCGACCCCTTTCGCGACCTCGTTACAGACGTAATCATAGTGTGACGTCGCCCCGCGGATGACGGCGCCAAGCGTGATGACAGCATCATACTTACCGCTTTTCGCTAACTTTTCCGCGACGAGCGGAATTTCGAATGCTCCCGGAACCCACGCTGTATCGACAGCATCTGCTGCAACACCATGGCGACGGAAAGCATCGTTCGCTCCTCCGACGAGTTTTGATGTGATCAGTTCATTGAATCGTGCAGCGACGATTGCGACGCGTAGTCCTTCTCCTGTTAAGAAACCTTCGTAAATCATGATGTGTGTCCTCCTTGGATATCGAGCCAGTGCCCGAGTTTTGATTGTTTTGTTTGCAGGTAACGCTGATTTTCCGGCTCAGCCGGTATTTGATGGGGAACACGTTCGATGATTTCGATTCCCTCTTGTTCGAGCACCCGTTGTTTGTCCGGATTGTTCGTCATCAAGCGAATCTTCGTCACGCCGAGATCGCGCAACATGTTGGCTGCGACCGTGTAGTCACGCATGTCTGTCGGATAACCGAGTGCATGGTTCGCTTCGACCGTGTCGAGTCCTTGTTCCTGCAATTCATACGCTTTTAGCTTCGCCATCAAACCGATGCCGCGTCCTTCCTGACGTAAATAGAGGACTGCGCCGCCTTCTCGTTCGATCCGTTCGAGTGCCGCATCGAGTTGTGGACCACAATCGCAACGTTTTGAACCGAAGACGTCTCCCGTCAGGCATTCCGAGTGCAGACGGACGAGCATCCCATCGTGCGCTTCACCGGATAAGACGGCGACATGTTCTTTTTTATCTTGTGTCGTATAGCCGATCATCCGAAAAGCTCCGAACGTCGTCGGAAGCAACACCTCCGCTTCTCGCGTCAATGGTCGCTCGAGATACGCGACGAGCGCTTCGATCGTGATCAGCTTCAAGCCATGTTCTTCCTTATAGAGAAGTAAATCATCGACCCGTGCCATCGTGCCGTCTTCCTTGATGATTTCACAGATGACAGCGATCTCTTCACTGCCAGCAAGACGGGCAAGATCGACGCCTGCTTCCGTATGTCCGCGTCGTTCCCGGACTCCACCCTCTTTTGCGATCAACGGGAAGATATGACCCGGTCGCTTAAAACGTTCCGGTCCATCCGTCAGCATCCGCTGGATCGTGAGCGATCGTTCTTCGGCACTGATGCCGGTCTTCGCCTCTTCATGATCGATGCTGAGCGTAAATGCCGTACCGTGCGGATCGGTATTATTCGCTGTCATCGGAGCAAGATCGAGTCGCTGTGCGATCCGCGGACTGACCGGTACACAGACGAGTCCTTTTCCGTGCGTGATCATGAAGTTGATGTTTTCCGGTGTCGCATGTTCTGCGAGCATGACGAGATCGCCTTCATTCTCCCGGTCCTCATCATCACAGACGATGATCGGTCGTCCGTTCTTCAAATCTTCTATCGCCTCTTCAATCAAGTCGAATCCGTTCATTACATGTCGCCTCCTAAGAATGCTGCCCAGTCCGTTTGCTTCTCCTGCTGCGTGAAATGATAGAGATGTTTCGCCATCATGTCACACTCGATATTAACGACTGCACCGCTTGCCAATCGATCAAACGTCGTCACTTGACGTGAGTGCGGAATCAATGAAATCGAGATCGTTTCCGGCGTGACCCGTTGCAACGTCAGGCTCGTACCGTTGATCGCGATCGACCCTTTCGGAATGCAATACTTTTGCCACGATCCGACATCAAACGTATAGACCATCGCTTCTCCATCCGGTCGCCGACTGATCAGCCGTGCCGTTCCGTCGATGTGCCCACTGACGAAATGTCCACCGAAGCGACCGTCTGCCGGCATCGCTCGTTCGAGTTGCAACGGGCTTCCGACCCGGTATGTGCCGAGTGCTGTCGAGCGAATCGTGTCATGGACGGCATCCGCCGTGAAACCAGTCGGGCTCATCGACGTGACCGTCAAACAAATCCCGTCGACGGCGATGCTGTCACCAATCTTCGTTCCTTCAAGCACCCGGCGCGCTTCGATTTCAAGTGCTAATCCGTTCGGACGCGGAATCTTTCGTTTTAATGTCCCGACTTCTTCAATCAATCCGGTGAACATGTCGTCTCCTCCTTTCGGATATACGTTAGATGGAGATCCGGTCCGACCGTTTCAATCTGGTCGATTTGAAAACGATCTTCGATATCGTGTTGACCGTTCCAGGCAGTTCCTTCAAAAATCGATGGTGCCTGATAAACTTCGATTCGGTCGACGAGATCGGCTTCAAAGAATGCGGCTTGAATCGTCGGTCCACCCTCAATCAAGATACTGCGAATGTCTTGTTCATATAAGCGTTTCAAAATTGCTTCCGGCGTCTCATACTCACCAACGAGTACTGTCACCTGATCATGACTGATCCGTGGAACACTCGTCAGCCAGTAGGTTGGATTTTTACCATCGCGGAAGACCTGCGCCGTCTCCGGTACCCGACCACGACGGTCGACGATCACCCGAATCGGCTCGATGCCTGACGCTGCGCGTAAGGTCAGTGCCGGATCATCGACGAGGACCGTCTCACTGCCGACGAGGATCGCATCATGACGAGCTCGCAGGGCGCGACCATTTGCGCGTGCTTCTTCCGACGTGATCCAGCGTTGTTCACCTGTCGCTGCGATCCCGTTCATCGTCTGCGCGATTTTGACGGTCACGGTCGGACGTTTCCGTTCGATCGTTTTCCAAAACGTATCGTAGAGGGCTTCCGCTTCGCGTCGTAATAATCCGACCTCGACTTCGATTCCTGCGTCCCGTAGCCGCTTGATGCCGGAACCGGCGACAATCGCATGTTTGTCCTCCGTTGCGACGAAGACCCGTTTGATCCCAGCTTCTAAAATCGCTTCCGTGCATGGTGGCGTCTTACCGTGATGGTTGCATGGTTCGAGCGTCACGTAGAGATCAGCACCACGGGCGGCTTCTCCTGCCATCCGTAAGGCTTCGACCTCTGCATGCGGCCCACCAGCAAACCGGTGCGCACCAAAGCCGATGATCCTCCCTTGTTTGACGATGACACAGCCAACACTTGGATTCGGACTTGTTTGTCCGTTTAACATATGTGCTAATTGCATGGCATAACTCATCATCTGTGACATCGCGTTCACTCCTTTCAATTAAAAAAAGACGCCCCTTGAGAAAGGGGCGTCTTTATAGAAGGGTTCACGAAATACACGTTTCGCTCACTGCATTTTTTCATGCAGAAAGAGACCGTCTCCTGAAAACATTTTTTCAGAAAACAGCTTGAATCGCGTCGTTTCGTTCTTCTCCCATCCGGACTTTACCGTCGGCCTTGGAATCTCACCAAGTCAGCCATGATGCGTACATCATGGGTCGCGGGCTCGTCGATCGATCGATCGCATCACCGCCGGTTGGGATTTTCACCCTACCCCGAAGAACTGGATTATTGAGTTATACAGCTTTAGCCTAGCATATCTTTTTCAAGAAAACAAAGCGCAAATGCTTCTGTCTTGTCTCTTTTTTGATTTCTCTCCAGTTCTGTCATCCATCACCAATTTGTTATTTACCGGATACGAAAAACGACTGGAGCACCTGATAGCAGTACGTCCAGTCGTTGTGTTCTTCTTACAAATAGCCGTTCTTCCGGTCGTGGAATTCTTGCGCGATCGCTCCGCGCGTCCGTTCATCCGCGAGGACACGAAGTGCTGTCCGCGCGAGGATTTTAGCGCCAGTGATCAACGCTTCATCTCCAGCTTCTGAACGAGCTGCTTCTTTAAACGCTTCCGTATGGGCGACGAGATCGTCCGGCCCGATCTTGATATACGGATGAATCGTCGGGATGACTTGACTGATGTTACCGGCATCCGTCGAGCCAAGCCCCGGACGTTCGTCCAAGTGGACCGTTTCGCCGAGCGCTTCTGCTTCTTCTTGGAACAGACGATCAAACGCCCGGTTGAAGACGAGGTTATCGACTTCATTTTGGAAGGCGATGACGTCAAGCGTCGCCCCGGTTGCGAGTGCCGCGCCTTCGGCAACAGCTTTGACTTTTTCCGTGACGGCATTCAATCGTTCCCGTGTCGTCGCTCGGATGAAGAAACGTGCTTTTGCGTATTCCGGAATGATGTTCGGAGCATCGCCACCATGGGTGATGATCCCATGGATCCGGACATCATCCGGTAACTGCTGGCGTAACGCGTTGATGCCGTTAAAGAGTTGAATGACCGCGTCGAGGGCGTTGATCCCTTCTTCCGGCGACGCTGCTGCGTGTGCCGGACGACCCGTAAAGGCAAAGTCGAGCGGGTCGACCGCAAGGGAAGAACCCGTGATCCGCGTTTGTCCCGAAGGATGGACCATCAAGGCAGCATCGATTCCTTCGAGTAACTGATGTTTGACGAAACTACCTTTTGCACTACCGTTCGGTCCACCTTCTTCAGCCGGTGTTCCAAGCACGACGACACTCCCGCCGACTTCATCGAGGACTTTACTGAGCGCGATCGCTGCCGCGACACTCGTCGTTCCGATGATGTTATGTCCGCACGCGTGACCGATGCCCGGCAACGCATCATACTCAGCAAGAAAGGCAATCGTCGCACCTGGTCGGTCGCTCGTCTTCTTCGCAAAGAACGCGGTCTCGTGTCCTGCGATACCAAGTTCTACTGTAAAGCCTTCTGCCGTCAGACGCTCCGCATGGAGCCGCGAAGCAAAGAATTCCTCGTTCCCGATTTCCGGCGTCGCATGAATCCGGTGACTCGTCTCAAGGTACGATTCCCGTTTTTGTTCGATATCCTGTTCAATCGTCTCTACCCATGTCGTGCGTACTGGTGTCGTCATACTGTCCACTCCCCTTTTGAAGTTATTCGCCGATGTCGCTCAGTGGAACGAACGTTGGAATTGAGCTGCCTTTGTATTCTTTTTTGATGAAGGCCGCGACATCTTTTTGTTGATACAGCGACGCGATTTTCTTTAGTTCTTTTTTGTTCTTGTCTTCCGTCCGTGTCGCGATGATGTTGATGTATGGTTTTGCGGTCTCGTTCTCATGAACGATCGAGTCCTTGATCGGGTTGAAGCCGGCGTCAACGGCGATGCCATTATTGATGATCGATGCCGCGACGTCCGGTAAGACACGTGGTGTTTGTCCGGCGACGATTGGGACGATTTTCAGCTTCTTCGGATTCTCGACGATCTTATCGACCGAACCGTTGCCGTCGAAGTCGTCCGGTAACTTGATCAGACCTGCTTCTTGCAGTAACAAGAGGGCGCGTCCCATGTTCGTCGCTTCGTTCGGAACGGCGATTTTCCCACCAGTCGGAATGTCTTTGACGTCCTTGTATTTATCTGAGTAAATTCCCATCGGTGCGATGACGGTCGTCGCAATCGGTGACAGTTTCAACTTATGTTCCTTTTTGAAGGCGTTGAAGTAGGAAATCGTCTGGAAGGCATTGGCGTCGATCTCGCCCTCAGCCAGTGCCATGTTCGGCTGGACATAATCGGAGAACTTGACGAGTTCGATTTTGATGCCCTCCTTCTTTGCTTTTTTTGCGACGTAATCCCAGACTTGTGTATCCGAACCGCTGACGCCGAGCTTGATCGTCTTTTCGTCTTCTCCTGATGCTGAGCACCCGGCAAATAAAATCGTCGTCAGTGTTGCTCCAATGGCTATTGCTTTTTTCATGGCTGAATCGCTCCCTTGATTAATGTCTTCTGATTTTTCGTGCGACGATGTTGCCTGTCGTCTGTAAGCCTTGAACTAAAATAACGAGAATCCCGACCGTGATGATCATGACTTTCGTATCGAACCGTTGATAGCCGTAAGTGATCGCTAAATCACCGAGACCACCGCCACCGATCGCCCCTGCCATCGCCGACGCACCGATCAAGCCGATCGTCGCAATCGTCAGATTAAGGATCAGTGAACCGAGTGCTTCCGGTAAGAGGAAGCGGAAAATCGTTTGAAACGGTGTCGCTCCCATCGCTTCTGCTGCTTCAAGAACACCCTTGTCGACTTCAAGCAATGAACTCTCAATCAAACGCGCCATGTACGGTGCGGCGTAAAAGACGAGCGGGACGATGGCGGCTTCAGTCCCAATCGACGTCTGAACGATCAAGCGCGTCAACGGGATGATCGCGACGAGTAGGATGATGAACGGAATCGAGCGAAAAATGTTGACGATACTGTTGAAGAACGTGAACAACGGGACGTTTTCAAGCAATGCTCCTTTTCGCGTTACGACAAGCAGGATACCGAGTGGTAAGCCGATCAACGTCGAGAATAAAAGTGAGACGGATACCATCGTCATCGTCTGCAAGAATGCTGTCCAAATATCACTGTAGTTAACTAGCATGGGCAAGCACCTCCTCGACCGTCACCTGCGCCTGATCGATGTACTGTAACGCTCGTTTCACTTCAGCCGGCTCACCGATCAACTCGACGAGCAAGGTGCCAAACGGTGTCTCCTGCAACTCCGTGATGCTACCGTGTAGGATGTTGACATCAACGTCGAAGCGTTTCGCGACTTGCGATAAGAGTGGCTGCCCGGTGTGATGTCCGAGAAAATGAATCTTATAGATCGGATGTGTATTCCGCGACTCGATCAACTGACGAATCGATGCCGGAATCTCATCATGCATGACGGAGCGGACGAAGTTCCGCGCTGTCTCGGTCTTCGGATTCGAGAAGACATCAAAGACCGTTCCCGACTCGATCAGCTTCCCGGCTTCGATCACGGCGACCCGGTCGCAAATCTCTCGGATGACGCCCATTTCATGGGTGATCAAGAGAATCGTGATCCCGTACTCGGCATTGATCCGTTTTAGCAACTGGAGAATATGGTGTGTCGTCTGGGGATCAAGTGCTGACGTCGCTTCGTCACATAAGAGGACGGAAGGTTGCGTCGCTAGTGCCCGGGCGATGCCGACACGCTGTTTCTGTCCACCCGACAATTGATCCGGATAATGGTCCGCCTTGTCCGCTAGATCGACGAATTCGAGTAACTCCGTCACCCTGCGGCGAATCTCGTCTTTCTTGACGCCTGCGAGAACAAGAGGTTTTGCGACATTCGTAAAGACCGTGTTTGCATTCAGTAGATTGAAGTGTTGAAAGATCATCCCGATCCGCTGTTTCGCTTGGCGTAACTTTTTCGGTGATAGCTGTGTCAAATCTTCTCCGTCAACCGTCACCGTTCCTGATGTTGGTCGTTCTAATAGATTGACGCAACGGAGCAGTGAACTTTTTCCGGCACCGCTAAAGCCGATGACACCAAAGATTTCGCCTTTTTCGATCGTCAGGTCGACACCGTCGAGCGCTGCAATCGTCTGATCCTTCGTGACGTATGTTTTCTTGACTTGATGAAATGCAATCATTCCGTTTTCCCCCTTCATTCAACAAAAAAAGGTCTCTTCTTGAGAAACAAGAAGAGACCTGGATCCGCACAGTGGCAGAATCCACTCCACTCATCTCTCAGACAGCTGTCTGATGGAATTGGCACAGTGCTCATAAGTGAGTCTGTTGCCGAGGTTTCGTAGGGCCAGTCCCTCCACCTCTCTGGATAAGTATTGCGGTATGAAATTCGTTATGTGTGTTGTTGCAGTGTTGCTTATGTCGTAAAACTAATTTTTACATTACGGGTCGAACCTTTGAAAGTCAACCAATTTTACAAAAATAATCCATTTGGCGCATATCGATGAATTGACAAGTTATGGATTCACTCAATGAACGGATTCGTCATTCGTCAAGAACGATTTGATAAGTCATTTTCGGTCGTGCTACCATCGTCTCAATGATTAATCCGACAATTCCAATCTGATATTTATCAAGAGTGAACGAGAGACCTGGCTCTAGGACTTCACGGCAACCTGCAATCTGTAAGGTGCTCCGACCAGCAAAGCGCGGCTTTGGATGATACGGTGAAAAACTCGTGGACGTCCAAGCAGTGACGTCGACGAGTTTTTTTCATGAATGGAGGAAAAATAGTAATGATGAACTATCCTGTATTAACTGGTGCTGAAGCGTTTTATTTTCAAGGTGGTCCGATCGGCATTCTAATCTGTCATGGGTTTAATGCGACACCGCAAAGTGTCCGCGACGTCGGTGAGGCATTTGCTGCTGAAGGATTCACTGTTTACGCGCCACGTTTGCGCGGACACGGAACGAACGTCCGCGAGTTCGAACAATCGACCGCCCGATGTTGGAAAGAAAGCCTGCAAGACGGCTATGAACGTTTACAAGAAACGTGCGATCACGTCTTCGTCGTCGGTCAATCGATGGGCGCGACGCTCGCACTATCGCTCGCTGCTGACGGGATTCCGTTCGCAGGGATCATTACGATCAATGCCGCCCTCTCCGTTCCATCCTATGAAGCACTCTCGTTTGATGAAGGTCCGCAGTACTTACCGGAAGGGGCACCAGACATCAAGCGATCTGCCTTCGAAATCATCTATGATCTCGTTCCGAGCCGGTGTGCGTTCGAACTCGTCCGTCTAATGGACGAAACAAAAAAACGCCTAGGATTGATTCTTCTGCCGACATTGATTCTCTACTCAGCGACCGATCACGTCGTTCCGCCGTCAAGCTCGGATTACCTGCATCGGCATATCGGAACGAACGATAAACGCAGCTATTGTCTTCTCAACTCGTACCACGTCGCAACCCTCGATCATGACCGGGATTTAATCGTTCGTGAGACGGTCCGCTTCATCGAACGATCAAACCGTTTCTCGCAGGAAATAGGGTAATAAAAAAACAGCCACTCGTTTCCGTGAAGAAGTGAATGGCTGCTAGATCAAAGGACGAGACGACCGCAAGCGGTTCGTCTTTTTTTCATCCTTGTTGCTGCTGTATCGATTGTAACGGCTTCGGCTTTCCTGGCACCTCATGGCAATGCCGGCACCGTGGCTCATACGACTCCGACGCTCCGACTAGGATAATCGGGTCATCATAGTTTGCCGGTTTTCCGTCAATTAACCGTTGCGTTCTTGAAGCGGGATCGCCACATGACAGACAGATCGCCTGTAGTTTCGTCACGAACTCTGCGCGTGCCAGTAATTCCGGCATCTTTCCAAACGGCTCTGCCCGGAAGTCTTGATCGAGTCCTGCACAAATGACACGTTTTCCGTCTTGTGCGAGCGCTTCGATGACTTGTACGATTTCATCATCAAAGAATTGAACTTCATCGATCCCGACGATTTGTGTCTCTTGTGCAACTGCTGCGTACAGATCACGGCTCGTCGCCATCGGAATCGCCACGACAGAGTTGCCGATGTGAGAGACGACATGCTCTTCGTGGTATCGGTCGTCGATTGCCGGCTTGAACACTTGAACGGGCAGTTTGCCGTACTGCGCCCGTCTGACACGACGAATCAACTCTTCCGATTTCCCGGAAAACATACTGCCACAAATTACTTCGATCCAGCCGTACTGATTTATTACATGCATCATCGTCCGACACCGTCCTCTAAAAATAGTCACTTTAACGAGTATAGCTCGAAACGGTATTGAGAAAAAGGGTTGACTTCCGGAAATCAAATATCGATTATTCATTCCCTAGAATTTTTGTCCTTTCATTCCAACCGTCCCCTATTTCCTGTACACTGAAGAAGAAGATTCTCACGAAAGAAGGTGTCCCCGATTCATCATCTCTTACATGACATTCTGCACCAATATGGTGCCCTTGGTCTCTCTGTTCTTCTCGCAGGTGGTATCGTGGGATTACCGGTTCCCGACGAGACCTTGCTGATTTTGTCCGGTTTTTGGATGCATCAAGGTAACTTACCCCTTTTCAGTACGATTCTTGCTGCGTACGCCGGAAGCTGCATCGGAATGACGATCAGTTACCTGCTCGGATTAAAGCTTGGTATGCCGTTGCTCCACCGGGTCGGACCGAAGATGCGTATCTCGGAAAAACATATTTTCTCTGCTGAAGCCGGATTTCGTCGTTACGGGAAATCGGTCTTGATCATCGGTTATTACATACCCGGCCTTCGTCAACTTTCTGCTTTTTTTGCAGGTGTCTCGAAAATGCCATTTCGCGTTTTTGCGAGTTATGCCTATACGGGAGCACTTATTTGGATCAGCGTCTTTTTAGGTGCCGGTTATTTCGTCGGTCGTCACATCTCGTTTCATAAGATCGTCGATTATATTTTGGCGCATCCGGATGCTATCCCGTACTTGATCGGAATTGTCAGCGGCATCGCATTTTCCTTCGTCCTGAAGACATATCTTGCATATCGTTCACAATTCAGCCTATACAAAAACAGCCTGCTTCCGTGACGGAGGCAGGCTGTTTTTTAAGAACCGACAAGTTATTACTTGCGGCCGTATTTTTTGTTGAAGCGATCGACACGACCATCTGCCGCGTTGAACTTTTGACGACCTGTGTAGAATGGGTGCGAGTCAGAAGACACATCCACACGGATGAGTGGGTACTCGTTGCCATCTTCCCAAGTGATCGTTTCGTTCGAAGAACGAGTAGAACCGCTCAAGAATTTGTACTCAGTCGTTGAATCCATAAATACTACTTTATTGTAGTTAGGGTGAATTCCTTGTTTCATGGTTGATTTCTCTCCTTCCGCCCTGGTTCATTTGCTGAGCCAGAGTAAGTTACCTTCCTATACTAAACGATTTTTTTACGCGTCGCAATAGTTATTTTTCAGTTGATGTCTCCGTCTTGACGGTGCGTGGTTTCGCCGGTGTGCGGCGGACCTGTTTCTTCTTTTCTTTCTCGAGCTCAACGAAAAATTCCTCATTGTTTTTCGTATCGCGAATCTTACGCAGGAACGTATCGACGAACTCGTTCGACTCGTTCATCGTCCGTCGAATCGTCCAGAGCGCATCGAGTTGCTCTTTCGGCAGTAACAATTCTTCCTTCCGTGTACCCGATTTGCGGATATCGATCGCCGGGAAAATCCGACGCTCCGACAATTTCCGATCGAGATGTAATTCCATGTTGCCCGTTCCTTTGAATTCTTCATAGATGACGTCATCCATTCGTGATCCTGTCTCAACGAGCGCCGTAGCTAGAATCGTCAAGCTACCGCCATGCTCGATATTTCGTGCTGCCCCAAAGAAGCGTTTCGGCTTATGGAAAGCCGCCGGATCGATCCCACCCGAGAGTGTGCGTCCGCTTTGCGGCACTGTTAAGTTATAAGCTCGTGTCAGACGTGTGATCGAATCCATCAGGATGACGACGTCTTTTTTATGTTCGACGAGTCGCATTGCCCGCTCGAGGACAAGCTCCGAAATTCGGACATGGTTGTCCGGTGTTTCGTCAAACGTTGAACTGACGACGTCTGCTCCCGGAACCGATCGCTCGATGTCCGTCACTTCCTCTGGTCGCTCATCAATCAATAGAATGATCAGCTCGACATCCGGATGATTCTCCTGAATCGAGTTCGCGATTTCTTTAAGCAACGATGTTTTTCCGGCTTTTGGCGGCGCGACGATCAGACCACGTTGACCGAAACCGACCGGTGCAATCATGTCCATGACACGAACCGATAGATGGCGCGGTTCTGTCTCAAGTCGCATCAGACGATCCGGGTAGATCGGTGTGAGTGCCGGGAAGAACAAACGGTTTCGTGCCGTATCCGGCGCTTCCCCGTTGACGGCTTCCACACTTAGTAACCCTTGGAAACGTTCATTTTCTTTTGGTGGACGGACTTTACCTGTGACGACATCACCATTACGTAGATTAAAGCGTCGAATTTGAGATGCTGCGATGTAAATGTCTTCAGAGGACTGGGAGTAATTGATAGGACGAAGGAAGCCGAAGCCGCCGTCGTTTTGCATTTGTGGATTACCGGGGATGACTTCGAGCACCCCTTCGAGGAAATAAAGACCTGTTGATTCCGCTTGAGCCTTTAAAATCTTGAACATCAACTCACGCTTGCGTGCTTCGCGATATTGCGGGACATTTTTTGATTTTGCGATTTCGTAGAGATCTTTTAACGTCAATTGACTCAACTGGGCCAATGTATAGGAACGTTCCGGTTTATCTTTTTTATCTGTCGTTGGCATATTTCTCACCTATTCTTTATAAATTCAGCTACATTTAGCATTCTTCTACATATACTTCTAGAGGTATCTTCATTCTTTCGTGAACTAAAGGTATCACATTTCCCCCTCATTCGTCGTCAACAATCCTTTGCGTTTTATACTTTGTAATATTCGAGGATATTATTTCAGTTATGTTACAAAAACTTCTGTTTTGTCTTTGAACTGAAAAAACGTTTTCATGTACCTACGTGCTAAGATATTCCTGCAGACAAAATTCTTACATAGTTGTAAGATCCACTGCTTAACCAAACACTTAATGATTTCATCATATAACTTACGGGCGCAATACACTACATTAAACGGAGGAATTCTTAACATGAAACGTTTTCTAGCATCGATCGCGACGGCAGCCTTAGTGGTTTCAGGTTTTACATCAATGGGTACAGGTAAAGTTGAAGCAGCGACAGTCACGAAAGTCAAGATCACGGACAACGGTCTTCGTGTTCGGACAGCTCCTTCTACGAAAGCAAGCATCGTCGGGAAAGTCAACGCTGGTCAAGTCTTTACATACAAAGGCAAATCAGGCAGCTGGACTAAAATCTCATACGGCGGTAAAACACGCTATGTCTACTCACAGTACACGAAGACATACAAATCATCTTCAAGCGCTAAAAAATCAACAAGTTCTTCTTCAAAACGGACGAAAATCCTGAACGAAGCAGCAAAACATAAAGGTACACCTTATGTATGGGGCGGAACGACGACTCGTGGTTTCGACTGCTCTGGTTTCACAAGCTACGTGTACAAGAAAGCAGCAGGCAAAACATTACCACGTACGTCTTCTTCACAATATTCTTCTTCTAAGAAAGTCAGTGTTTCAAAAGTACAACCAGGAGATCTTGTCTTCTTCTCACACGGTAGCGGCATTCAGCACGTCGGGATCGCAACAAGCAAGTCAAGCATGGTCAACTCAGAAACAGGTGGCGTTAAATACTCAAGCTTCAAATCAGGATACTGGGGTTCACGCCTTGTCGGCGCAGGATCTTACCTTTAATTCATCATCTCAAAGCGGTTGAGCATTGGCTCGATCGCTTTTTTTCATCTCATTCATAAGGAGGAAATAGGATGCATGTCTTAATTACAGGTGCTTCAAGAGGTCTCGGTCGTGAATTCGCTTATCTCCATGCACGACAAGGGGATCACGTCCTGCTCGTCGGACGTGATGCAACGGCACTCTTTGAAACGAAATTCCATGTCGAGCGACTCGGTGGAACAGCAACCGTCTTCCCTTACGATTTAACGCAGTATACGCATCGATTGGCACTGTTTCGGGCAACGGAACAGATTTCGGTCGATTGCGTCATCAATAACGCTGGAATTGGTGTCTTCGGCTCTTTCCTTGAGACCTCGTTTAAAGATGAGTCCAATATGATTGCCTTGAACGTCGAGGCATTGACACATGTGACGAAGGTCTATGCCTCACGCATGAAGGCACACGGAATCAAAGGACGCATCGTCCATCTCGCATCAACGGCTGCATTCGAAGGCGGTCCATGGCTCAGTGTCTACTATGCGACGAAAGCCTATGTCCTTCATTTCTCGGAAGGCTTGACGGAAGAGCTCGCACCAGCCGGGATCCAAGTCAGCGTCGTCTGTCCGGGTGCGACACATACCGGATTTGAATCGGCAGCTAAGCTTGAACAGTCACGACTGTTCCTGCGTCCGGGTGTCATGGATGCCCCGACGGTCGCACGGATCGCCTACCGCGGCTATATGAAGGGAAAAACGTTCATCGTACCTGGCTTCGGAAATGCCTGGTACATCTTTTCGACGCGTTTTCTACCGCGTCGGTATGTCACCCGACAAGCGGGAGAAGTTCAGCGTCCGCGATAATCGTCAAATAACGATTCATTTATCACTCAACGTTCATATCCTCACTTTCCTCAGGCGGGAGGTAAGCCGCGACATCTCGCAGCTCATGCGAAATGCCGGGTCTTCCCTTACCCTGACGGAAACGTTAGCACGTTTCCTTTTCCTGTAGGAGTTGAGGATGAACATCTTGCTTCCTCGAAACATATCAAAAAGAGTTGGCATTCCGGAGATCATCCGCAACGCCAACTCTTTTGTGTGAATTCAGACACCCTTTTGAGGAATCGTCCTGTTTTACTTAATGACAAGCTTCGGTTTCTTCTTGAACGAGTGAATGCCTTCAACGAAACGGACCGTTCCAGACTTCGCGCGCATGACGACAGAGTGTGTCTGACCGCCTTGTGCCGTGAACTGGACACCTTTCATCAACTCACTATCCGTGACACCTGTCGCAGCGAAGATACAGTCGTCTCCTGCGACGAGATCGTCCATCATGAGAATCTTCGACGGATCCTCGATGCCCATCTTCTTGCAGCGTGCGACTTCCGCCTCATCTGCTGGTAGCAAGCGTCCTTGAAGCTCACCACCGAGACATTTTAAGGCAACGGCAGCAAGAACGCCTTCCGGTGCACCACCTGAACCGAGCAGGATATCGATCCCTGTATGCGGGAATGCTGTATTGATCGCACCGGCAACGTCCCCGTCACCAATCAAGCGAATCCGTGCCCCTGTTGCCCGAATCCGTTGAATCACCTCTTCGTGACGTTCACGATCAAGGATTGAGACGACGACGTCTTCGATTTCCTTGTTCTTCGCCTTCGCGACGGCTGCGATGTTCTCTTCAATCGTCGCATCCAGACTGATGTGTCCTGCTGCTTCCGGACCAACTGCAATCTTATCCATGTACATGTCCGGTGCATGGAGTAGATCGCCCGCATCCGCGACCGCGAGGACAGCGAGTGCGCCCCATGTTCCTTTTGCGACGATGTTCGTTCCTTCAAGCGGATCGACA
Organism: Exiguobacterium sp. TDN 0502; assembly: GCF_050846835.1. Taxonomy (NCBI): domain Bacteria; kingdom Bacillati; phylum Bacillota; class Bacilli; order Caryophanales; genus Exiguobacterium; species Exiguobacterium sp. TDN 0502. The sequence continues at coordinate 67,615 of NZ_JBOZGJ010000009.1, forward strand.
GCGACGTCGAGTCGTGGTCCATACCCATTTCCTAGCTTTTCTCCAATGTAAAGCATCGGTGCTTCATCCATCTCGCCTTCCCCGATGACGACGGTTCCTTTCATCGGAATCGTATCAAAGACGTCACGCATTGCGCTTGTTGCCGCATCATCCGCTTCGTTCTTCAATCCTTTTCCCATCCAACGCGCAGAGGCAAGCGCTGCTGCCTCCGTGACGCGTACAAGTTCCATTGATAGACTTCTCTCCATGTGTATGTCCCCTCTCCCTTGTTACAAATCGGTCAAATCGTTTCACGCCATACGAGGGCGCCTAGTTCCTTCAACTTCTGATCAAATCGTTCGTAACTCTGGTCAAGCACTTCTGCGTGGTGCAGCGTCGTCTCCCCTGAAGCGAGAAGTCCCGCCAAGACAAGTGCTGCGCCACCGCGTGGGTCTGGTGCCTCGATTTCCGTACCGAGTAAGCTTTCACCGCCACGGATGATGATTGAGGCGTCTTCATGCGTGATTCGAGCATTCAAGCGTCGTAACTCCTGCACATGCCGGAAACGTTGCGGATACAACTTATCGACGACGATACTCGCTCCCTTCGCTTGCAACAACGCTGCCGAGATGACAGGTTGTAAGTCGCTTGGGAACCCACCATAGTGGAAGACACGAATATCGACCGGCTTGGCATCCTGAAACGTCGCCGTGACGGAATCATCCGTTGCTTCGATCAACGCACCGTACCGCTCGAGTTTTTGAATGACGCTCTCGAGATGAAGCGGAATGACGTTATCGACAGTGACGCGTCCAAGTGCCGCCCCCATCGTCAAGAATGTCCCTGCTTCCATTCGGTCCGGAATCAAGGTATGCCGACAACCACTTAGTTGCGATACGCCTTTGATTCGAATCTCGTCCGTCCCTGCCCCTTTGACGCTTGCCCCCATGTTCGTCAGCATCGTACTGACGTCGATGACTTCCGGGTCATAGGCAGCGTTTTCGATGACAGTCGTTCCCTCAGCGAAGACAGCGACGAGTAACGCACTGACCGTCGCTCCAAAAGACGGCAGATCGAGATAGATCCGGTTTCCGACGAGACGATCGACGCGCATGTAATGGACGCCCTGTTCGTTACGTACGGAAACACCGAGACGCTCGAGTGCTTTGATGTGTAAATCGATCGGTCGTGGTCCGATGGCATAACCTCCAGGCAGACCGACGACTCCTTGTTTGAATCTGGCTGCCAGAACGCTCATAAGGTAGATCGATCCGCGTAACTTGCGCGTCTCCGCACCAGTCAACGGCATCGATTCGACCCGACTTGGATCAATCGTCACCATATCGCCTTGACGTGTCACGACCGCGCCGAGCGTCTCCAAAATCTCGATCATCGTCGCGACGTCGCCAATCTCCGGCACGCCTTCTAGAACGACCGTCTGATCCGTCAGGAGGGCTGCAGCAAGACACGGGATGGCGCTTTGCTTCGAACCACTGATTGATACGGTTCCTTCTAGGCGTTGTTGCCCTACGATATGCAAAATGTCCACGTTCCATCAACCTTTCTCTTCGCTACGATTATTGCTGCGTTTTTTCCCAGTCTGCGAGGAATTTTTCGATTCCTTGCGTCGTGAGTGGGTGGTGTGTGAGTGATTCGATGACCGAGAATGGAATCGTCGCGATGTCTGCGCCTGCAAGAGCTGCGTTCGTCACGTGAACCGGGTTCCGGACCGATGCCGCAATGATTTGTGTCGGAATATCATGTACGACGAAAATTTGAGCAATCGTCTCGACGAGTCCCATTCCATCTTGTCCGATGTCGTCTAGACGGCCGAGGAATGGTGATACGTATGTCGCACCAGCTCGTGCTGCAAGTAATGCTTGGTTCGGGTTGAAGATCAATGTGACATTCGTCGTGATCTTCTCTTTTGAAAGTGCTGCGACGGCTTCGAGTCCGGCCGGAGTCATTGGAACCTTAACCGTAATGTTCGGCGCGATCTGGGCAAGTTCCTTCCCTTCACGGATCATTCCTTCTGCATCAAGCGCGATGACTTCGGCACTGACAGAGACGTCCCCGACGATTTCACAAATTTCGCGAAGTCGTGTATGGAAATCGACGCCTTCCTTAGCGACGAGTGACGGATTCGTCGTGACACCGTCTAAAATCCCCATTTTATGTGCTTTCTTGATGTCCTCTACGTTTGCTGTGTCAATGAAAAATCTCATCTTTCTCGTTCCCCTTTCATCCCTTGAAATCGCTTACGACTCTATTATAGGTTTTTTTCACGAGAAGTCCTACTCTTTTCCATTGAATATACGTTCATATGATATGAAAAAAGCACGGTAGACCGAAGTCCACCGCACTTTAAAGAGGAGTCGATTAAGCTTTGTTGCTTGAACCGAACTCACGCATCTTACCGATGACAGTTTGTTTGATTGCTTCACGACCTGGTGCGATGAATACGCGTGGGTCATATGCTTCTGGTTTCTCAGCCAACACTTCACGAACGACTTTCGCGAATGAGATTTGGTTCTCTGTGTTAACGTTGATTTTTGAAGTTCCGAGTGAGATCGCTTTTTCGATATCGTGTGTCGGAATTCCAGTTCCACCGTGAAGAACGAGTGGGAGGTTTGTAGCGTCACGGATTTCTTCCATCTCTTTGAATCCGAGGTTTGGTTCACCTTTGTATGGTCCGTGAACAGAACCGAGTGCAGGAGCAAGCGTGTCGATTCCAGTTTCTTTGACGATGCGTACACACTCATCAAGTTTCGCGTACATGACATCACCGATGACGTCGTCTTCTTGTCCGCCAACTGTACCAACTTCCGCTTCGACTGAAACGCCTTTCGCGTGAGCGTATTCAACGACTGCTTTAGTTGTTTCGATGTTTGTGTCGATCGGGCTGTGCGAATCATCGATCATGACAGATGTAAATCCAGCGTCGATCGCTTCTTTACATTTTTCAACGCTCGAACCGTGGTCGAGGTGGATTGCAACTGGAACTGTGATTTTCATGTCGTGTACGAGACCTTCAACCATTTTCACGACAGTGTAGAATCCGCCCATGTGGCGTGCTGCACCTTCAGATACTCCAAGGATGACTGGTGACTGCTCTTCTTGAGCCGCACCGAGAATCGCTTGTGTCCACTCGAGGTTGTTGATGTTGAATTGACCTACTGCATACTTACCTTCGAGAGCTTTGTTTAACATGTCTGTCATAGATACTAATGGCATAATGACATCCTCCTCTGTTTTGATCGCTGCTTACACGAACTCGTGCAATTTCAGACTGATTATAACATACTGATTCATCGGAACGTACAGCATTTCGCTCGGTTTTTTGGTTTGTGACGGCGACGTGAAGGATTAACCGCTTACATCGTGAGAAATTTGCACAGTCACTTCTTTTTTTAGTTCGAAGATGTCAAATGGCTTCCCGAAGAAGGCGACGACCCCTAATCGTTTCGCTTCTTCCATCGCTTCTTTTTCACCGAGTGCCGTCATTAAAATCGTCCGGACACGTCGTCCGATCCGGTCCTGATGACGTAAGACCTCGATTCCGGTCCGCCCCGGCATGTTGACATCCATCAACAACAAATCATATACCGCTTCCTGTAAGTAGACGATCGCTTCCTCTCCATCGACGGCGACGTCCGTTTCGTACCCTTCTGCCCGGAACAATTGTGCAAGTAAGTTCCGGATTCCCGGCTCATCCTCGACGATCAACAATCTTCCTTTCATCTCTGCCACTCCCCCTCTAGTTATTTCCATTCTACACTAAAGCAAAACTTGCTTTATACTGTCCTTGAGAGAAACATAGAAAGGATGAAGAAAAATGATGAAAATCTTAGCTACGCAATTCAATGGAAAACTGCAAACGCTCGCAAAACAGGAAGAAGAACTGTTCGATGTCGTCCGCTTGCTCGCACAGGCACTCGTCGGAGAAGGAACGGTCTACGTCGACGCCTACGGTGAGTGCGAAGGACTTTACCCGATGCTCTCAGAAGGTCCGGATCAGATGAAGCGTGTCTCGAAAATTAAAGACCGTAAGACATTGCATGCTGTCGACCGTATCTTAATCTTCACACCGGATACGGAACGGTCGGACCTGCTCGCGTCCCTCGCCAGATATGATGCGTGGCATACGCCATACGCGATCATCACGCTTGGTGACATGACGGAGACGCTCGATCGTTCAATTGCACCGCTTGCGCTGAAGTTCAATAAAGGACTGCTTCCGGCCGAGGACGGTTCACGCCACGGACTGCCGAGTCTTGCCCTTTGTGCGTTCCTCTTGACGCATATCTTGACGCAACTACAAGAGATGACGGAAGAGTGGGATTGACGTTTTTCTTCTATAATAAACAGTTCATCTTATGATCAACCAAAAAAGACGCGGTGACCTTCATGATGCTAAAGGTCACCGCGTCTTTGATTATCTTTCTCTTCATTCACCAAGTGATGCTTGGATGAAGTCATGGAAGAGTGCTTGTGGACGTTCTGGACGCGAGATCAATTCTGGGTGGAACTGACACGCGACGAACCATTTGTGTTCTGGAATCTCAATGATCTCAACGAGACGACCGTCTGGGCTCGTACCTGAGAAGACCATGCCATTTGCTTCGAACTGCTCACGGAATTCGTTCCCGAACTCATAACGGTGACGGTGACGTTCGTAGACGAGCTCGCTTGAATACGCGGCACGTGCTTTCGTACCATCTTCGAGTTTACATGGGTAAAGTCCGAGACGGAGCGTACCACCAAGATCCTCGATGTCTTTTTGTTCCGGCAACAAGTCGATGATCGGATATGGTGTCGCTGGATCGATTTCCGCTGAGTGTGCGCCTTCGAGGTTGAGGACGTTACGGGCGAATTCGACTGTCGCGAGCTGCATACCGAGACAGATGCCGAAGAACGGTACGTTGTTTTCACGGGCGAAACGTGTCGCTTCGATTTTCCCTTCGATGCCGCGTTCTCCGAATCCACCAGGAACGAGAATCCCGTCTGCTGAACCAAGCAATTCGTTGACGTTTTCGCGTGTCACGTCTTCTGCGTTGATCCAGTCGATTTCGATGTCACTGTTGAAAGCGAATCCAGCGTGCTTCAATGCTTCTGCGACCGAGATATACGCATCACGCAATTCAACGTATTTCCCGACGAGTGCGATCTTCGTCGTCTTCTCGAGGTGCGTCACTGTGTGGACGAGTTGTTTCCAGGCTGTCATATCAGCAACCGGTGTATCAAACTTGAAGTAGTCACAGACGAGCTGGTCCATACCTTGACGTTGCAAGTTGAGCGGTACTTCGTAGAGTGTCGATGCATCTTGTGCTTCGATGACTGCTTCCGGACGTGTATCACAGAAGAGTGCGATTTTGTCTTTCATCTCTTGTGGGACCGGGTGCTCCGCACGTAAGACGATGATGTCTGGTTGAATTCCGTAGCTACGGAGTTCTTTGACACTGTGTTGCGTCGGTTTCGTCTTGAGTTCACCTGCTGCTGCAAGATACGGAACGAGCGTACAGTGGACATACATGACATTTTCTTTTCCGATATCGTTTTTCACCTGACGAATGGCTTCGATGAACGGAAGCGATTCGATATCCCCTACTGTTCCACCAATCTCCGTGATGACGACGTCTGCACCTGTCTCTTTTCCGGCACGGAAGACGCGGTCTTTGATTTCGTTCGTGATGTGCGGAATGACTTGGACCGTTCCACCGTTGTAGTCTCCACGACGTTCCTTCTTGAGGATCGTCGAGTAGATGCGCCCAGACGTGACGTTCGCGTTCTGGCTCAAATTGATGTCGATGAAACGCTCATAGTGACCAAGGTCAAGGTCCGTCTCCGCGCCATCATCCGTGACGAATACTTCCCCGTGTTGGTACGGGCTCATCGTACCCGGGTCGATGTTGATGTACGGGTCGAATTTTTGGATCGTGACGTTGAGGCCACGGTTTTTCAAGAGACGAGCGAGCGATGCAGCGGTGATCCCTTTACCGAGTGACGATACGACGCCACCTGTTACGAAAATATACTTTGTCATGTTAAATCTTGCTCCCTTCCCTAATTCACATCTCAAAAACAGAGGTGGTAAAAACAAAAAAGCAAAAGTGCCCCCATTGCAATAGGAGACACTTTTGCTGAAATAAGCACGTTGCTTAAAGAAGCCCATGACTAACTTACGTCATTCCGAAAACTTCGTCAAGACTATTTTTTCAAAGAAAAATTTTCGTGCTCGTTCGTCAGCCGTCAACGAAAAAACTGCCATTTCTATAGGGAAATAGCAGCTGTTCGGTTGTGGTGGATCGTGCTTAGACTTCCTCTTCTTCTTCTTCGAAGTCTTCTAAATCTTCTTCGTCGAGATCGTCATCAAGATCATCGATCGCTGCGACTTTCTTGAATGTATCATCGTCTTCGCTGTCGTCAGCTGAATCATAATCCGCTGTCTTCGCGAACGTATCGAGATCATCTTCAATCGTTTCGAACTCATCTTCTTCTGCATCATAGTTGAACTCTTCCTCGAACTCATCGAGTTCTCCACGTTGACGCGCTTCGATGACGAGATCCTCATCGGACTTATCGAACGGATACCAAGCGCGGAGTGACCAACGGTTTGCTCCGACGTTGACGAAGTTTCCGTCGATGTTCATGTCTGTATAGAGTTGAGCAAGTTTTTCGAACTTGTCTTCTTCATCTGTAAACGTATGATACTTTTCGATTTCTGACGTGATGTCATCGAACGTGATTGGCTGTTCGCCAGCTTCTTGCAACATTTCGTTGACGAATTCGATCAGCGAAAGATTAGTAATCTCTTCTTTACTTAAACGGCTGAGGCTCATTGTGACGGCCACTTCCTTTCATATGCGTTCAATCCATTACTTCTCATTATACGCAAAACGTCTTTTAAAAATCCAGTCTCTATTTAAAAAAAGCTCGAATTGATTCTTAAATCGTGTTTTTTCGATCCTATAAAAAGGAATATGCAAAGGAGAAGAAGGAGGAATGACAGATGAAGATGACAATTGAACGGGTCAACGATTTTGACGACTTCAACTGGTTACCGATCTTATCAAAGAGTACTCAGGAGGGACACCCCTTTATCGAACGGATGCTACGCGAACGTCGGAATGAGACGTTTCGAGAAGACGGAGAAGCATTGTTTGTCGTCTTATCCCTCTCCGGGCATGTCGTCGCGTGTGGTGGTTATATGAAACAAGCCGGTACAAACGATGTCGGTCGGATTCGTCATGTCTACGTCTTGCCTGAAGCACGGTTTCAAAGCGTCGGTACGCGTCTTCTTGGAAAAATCATCTCGGAAGCCTTATTGAGTTACTCGGAACTGTGGCTGTATACGGCTGATGCTGGTACATTTTATGAACGCTTCGGATTCGAGCCTCATACCGCAAACAAGGTAACACATCGACTTTTAAAGCATGCATTCGTCCAACCGTAAGCATCTTGGATTGACATATCGAGAATCATCGATTAGTTTAAGCGTATGACAAATCAAGTGGATCTATTCAAGGCATTATCGAACGAGGTACGTCTTGATATCTTACGCTGGCTCAAGGATCCCGAGACTCATTTCAATAAGCCGACGGCCCATCCCGCGACGAATTTGTCGGACAAGGGAGGCATTTGCGTCGGAGATATCCAAGAGAAGGCGAATTTATCTCAATCGACCGTCTCCCAATATCTTGCGATGTTGCAAAAAGTCGGATTGCTCGAATCCGAACGTCACGGTAAATGGACGTATTACCGGCGAAATGAAGAAAAAATCCAGGAGCTCGCAGCGTACCTCAAAGGAGAACTTTGATTCGTTCTCCTCGCCTTACATATCGACATTTCTCGATATTTAGATTCGTGAAAGGATGAATTCTGTTGAAAATCGTGTATTACGTACTCGCGTTACTTGCGGGTATCGCTCTCAGTATCGAAGGAGCCATCTACGGTGAGCTCGGTAACTTCGCCGGAAAACTCGAAAGTAGCTTTTATAATTTCTTCGCCGGTACGATCATCATCGGACTGATCGTTCTCTTCTTCGGAAAAGGTTCGCTCGGCTATACATTCCGTGCACCGAAATGGACCTTGCTCGGTGGTCTGCTCGGTAGCATCTACTTGACGATTCTGATCATCAGCATCCCGCTCGTTGGTGTTGGTCTCGCCATGATCAGTGTCATCATCGGACAGATGATTGCCAGCATGGTCATCGAACATTACGGCTGGCTCGGTAGTCCGAAACGTCCGATCAATCGTGACAAGCTGACGGCTTCTGCTTTGATGCTCGTCGCCCTATTTCTCATCTTTTAAGGAGGTTCGCTCGTGAATATTCTATTACTTGGTTTTACATTACTCGGCGGCGTCATGCTGAGTGCGCAGTCATCGATTAACGGTGCCTTCAGTCAAAAGGCAGGTGCTCTAGAAAGTACGTTTCTGACATTCTTCACCGGGATGCTGATTCTCGCACTCGCCATCCTGTTCTTTGGTCAAGGAAACGTCTTGCTCTTGCTCGAAGCACCACGTTGGCAACTCAGTGCTGTCCTGTTTGGTGTCAGTTATCTGTTCCTGACGATTCTTGCTGTCCCGCAAATCGGTGTCACGGCAGCTAGTATCGCGACCGTCATCGGTCAACTCGCAGCGGGTATGGTCATCGATCACATCGGTGTGTTCGGTGGCGTCGTCGTTCCGCTCGACGGAAAACGTCTACTTGGACTGCTAGTGATGCTTGCCGCGCTTTACTTCGTCTACCATGGGAACACACGCAAAGACGTGTCAGCTTCATCTGATTCGATGGCATCGTGATTGAAGTTTCAGAGTAGATTCCCGTGCAAGACTCCGCTTTCCTCGGGCGGAAGGCGAGCCGCCTCGCCGCTGATGCGCCTGCGGGGTCTCACCTATTCCGCTTTCCCGTAGGAGTCTTCGTCTTGCACGTCCATCAACAGAAATCCATTAATCCTCGTATACGAAAAGTCCGAACGAGTTTTTTCTCACTCGTTCGGACTTTTTTTGGTTTCATTATTTTGTTTAGATTCCTCACATTTTTATATGACTCCTACAGGAAAAAGCACGATTCATCGTGCTGTCAGAGACGAACAAGACCCGAGTCGGCTGTCTAGGACAGCCGAGACTGGCTTGTGTCTCGCCTGAGGAGAGCGAGTGGAACATCGTGAGGACATCTCATGTATCTATATCATTGCTCCAGCTGTTGTCTCTTAAGTAAACGCAACGCTTCCGTCGCGAGACGGTGATCCGCTTCCTGCGATAGACCGGAAACAGTGATCGTACCGACGACACCGACTCCTTCGATCCGGATCGGGAACGCTCCACCGGCATCGGCATAATCCGTTGGTGAAACGGCATACATCGTATGATACGAGCGATGTTTACTCTCATTATAACGCCGCATGTATAGGGAACTGTAGCCATGCCGTAAGACGACGTTCGATTTCCGGCGGATCCATTCTTCTTGATCCGGTGCTGTCCCATCGAGTGCCGCGTAATACAGCCGCTGTCCGTTCCGCTTGATCTCAACGGCAATCGATAAGTTCTCTTTCATTGCCCGTCCGATCAACTCATGTCCCATTCCGATCGCTTCCGTATTCGTCAGTGACGTCAGGACGAGTTCTTCCTCTTCCGCAAGCAGTACCTTCAATTCTTCCATGCATCCCATTCCTTTCGTAAGAGGCGTCGTCCTTCATCACTGCTGATCCGTACTGCTTCAATCAAACGCATCGTTTTTTCCGCGTCGCGTAGATTGACTGGTACCTGTCCGCCACGTAATCCGTCTGCGAGTTGTTCATAAAATGTCGCATAGCTTCCCGGAAGTGTCGCGAGACGCTCGACGGGCTGATCGGCGATTTGAAGATAACCGTAGGAATCTGCTTCATCTTCCCCAAGTTGCGCATCGATAGGATGACCTTTCGTAAGTCGTCCTTCTTGTGGATCCATTCCGTATTTGATGTAACTGCCACGCGTCGCATGGAACTCGAAGCGCGGCGTTGGTCCTTGGATAAAGGAAGCAGAACGCAAGATGACACGACGCGTACCATAATGCAGCGTGATATGAAAGCCGTCATCGACAACAGCACCGTCACGTTGTAGATAAACGTCGCCCGTGAGTGCATCCGGCTCTCCGAACAGAGCAAGTGCCTGATCGAGCAAGTGTGAGCCGAGATCAAACAGGATGCCCGCACCGTCGCCCGCTTGTTCCCGCCAGCGTTCCCGTACGACCGGGCGATAGCGATCAAAGCGCGACTCGATGACTTGCCAGTCGCCGATCTCGTTCATCTCCATCAATTGTTCAAGCGTCAGGAAGTCCCCGTCAAAGCGACGGTTTTGATAGACGGCGACCTGAACGCCATGCTGCTGCGCTAACGTTTTCAGTTCAAGGGCTTCTGCAATCGTCACGACTGCCGGCTTTTCAAGCAGGACGTGTTTTTTCGCTTCGATCGCTTGTTTCGCCATTTCAAAATGCAAAGCCGTTGGCGTCGTGATGATGACGAGTTCCGTGTTGTCGTCCTGTAGTGCCTCAGTAAGCGTCGCGACGACCGTCGCCTCACTGAAATATCGCGCGACTTGTTCCGGTCGACTTGAGACGACTTGTGTCACTTCAAATGCTGATAGTTCCTGTAAGAACGGAACGTGAAACGTCACTGCTGAAAAGCCGAATCCGACGAGTGTCGTTTGAATCGGGTTCATCTTTCTTCCTCCTTAGTCACGTCGATCTCAACGTAGTGATGGTGTAACCGTTCTTTCCAAGAATCACTCGGTTCTTGATCAGTCACGAGTAAATCAATCTGCTCCCAATCACAAACCTTATGCAAAAAACGCTTATTGAATTTCGTATGATCTGCGAGAACGATGACGCGTGTCGCACTACGAATCATTGCTTTTTTGACGATCGCTTCTTCGAGTTGTTCCGCAAAAAGTCCTTCTTCCGTCAAGCCGCAGGCACCGAGAAAGACACTGTCGACTTGATAATTCAGAATATCGTCCGCCGTCTTAATTCCGCTCAAGCTCCGTGCATGGCGATCGAAACGCCCTCCTGTCACATACAGTTCGATATCACTGCGCGCTCCGACATGCTCCGCGATATCAAGCGAGTTCGTGATCACTTGAAGCGGATACGGTGGAAGCGCCCGCGCCATCTCAGATACCGTCGTTGCAGCGTCAAGCAATAATCGATCGTTCGCTTGGACATGATGCGCCGCCCGCTGCCCAATCCGGCGCTTTTCCGGCTTTTCCGTGCGGTGTTCATAGGCAAGCGTCCCGCCTGCTCGAACGAGACCGTTTTTGACACGAATGATCTCACCTTCTTGCTCTAATGCGATGACATCACGTCGGGCAGTATCGCGCGAAATCTGGTATTCCCGCATTAATTGTTCCAGCGAGATTTCCGGACTCGTCTTGATCCATTCCCGCATCTGTTGCAATCGTTCCGTTTGTCCCATTCGTAGCCCTCCTTTGACTTTATTTTAAGTTTTTTCATTAAAATACGCAATTTTAATGCAAATAGTTCCCGTCGATTCGGGTAAAGACTAGATAACACCACTTAGGATGGAGGAATGGAAATGCAGACGATCTTGATCACTGGTGCCTCTTCCGGCATCGGTCTCGCGACGGCTAGACGATTTGCTGAAGCAGGTTGGTATGTATATGCTGGTGTCCGGAATCCGGACGAGATGACACTTTCATTGCCGACTCTTTTTTTTCTACCACTCGATGTTGCGGACGAAACCAGTGTCAAAGCTGCGGTTCGTCGTATCGAACAGGAAGTCGCCCATCTCGACGTCGTGTTCTGTAATGCCGGTCACGGTTTACTGCGCGCTCTCGGACAGGCGACGAGCTATGAAATCAAGCAACTTTTCGAGACGAATGTCTTCGGCGTCATCCGGACGATCGAAGCCTGTCTCCCCTTGCTCAAACAAGCACCAGAAGGTAGCCATCTGCTCGCGACTTCAAGCGTCAGCGGTCTTGTCGGTCAACCGATGAACGAACTATATTGTGCCAGCAAGTTTGCGATTGAAGGATTGTTCGAGAGTCTTGCGACTTACTACAAACCGTACTTCAATATCGATGTCACACTGATCGAACCGGCAGCCGTCGAAACGAACTTTACAGCGAATGTGCTCGACCAGCTCGAACGGACCGGCGGCTTACACGAAGACGACTTCAAACCAATCATCACCGCTTATCTCAAGACATACCGGTCACGCCACGCCGATCGGCAACCAGCGGAAGCACTCGCGGAGTTAATTTTCGATCTCGTCCATGAAACGGCGCCACCACTGCGCCTTCGGACGACCGAGGTCGATGAGCAATTCGTCGCGCATAAGACGCGGCATGACCCATCCGGACTCGAAGGTGTCGCGAAGATTCGGCGTCTGACTTTAAATCTTGATTGATTCCCCTTCTTTTAAAATTTCATTCCGTCTGCGTGGCCTCCGCCTACTATACTGAGACTAACTACCTACATCTCAAACAGAAGGGCGGATCATTATGCCATCTTTATTTCTCTTTGCAATTGTCTACCTGATTCCGACCTTCATCATGTTCTATATGGCGGTTGATATTTTTCTACGCAATCCATCACGTCCGCAACACCGACTGCTCAGCTTATTCACGTTCGCTTACGGCATGTTGTTTCTCGGTGAATTCTTCCGAAACGCCTCGCCGATCGGGTGGAGTCCGGCATTCGTGACGTACTGGTTCGGAAACGCTGGTTTGATCGTCTTTAGTACATCGCTCCACTTCATCTTCCGCATCTCGAATTTGTGGAAACGAATGCCACGACTGCTCTACCCTTGGATGTTTTATTTTCCGGTGGTCATCGTCCTTGTGACATACCTGTTCCAGACGAACGTCATCAACAGTCAGCAATTCACACAGGTCGGTCGCTTCATCTATCCAGAATTCAACACGCCCTACTTGGTGACGATGACGGTCGGTAACCTTTTTCACCTGCTCGTCATCGGTCTACTCGTCTATGCTAGACGGCAGCTGACGGACGCCCGTCGCGGTATCATTAATGTCTTGCTGAGTGTCGCCATCCTCGTTCTCGCGTGGGATATCGCTTTCGGCTACTGGTCGTTCTATGGCATCATGCCACCGTATGCCTATATGTATGGTGGCTTATTCTGGGCAGGAGCACTCACGATCGCCATGCGACGCTTCGATTATCTCGCGTCTTACCAGAAACGCTTTGCGACGCTCTACAACTTGAACCCTTCCGCGATCCTTCTTGTTGATCGGGAGGGACGAATCGAGAGCGCCAACCCAGCTGCTCATCGTCTGTTCGAGACCAATGAACTGATCGCATGTACGTTTTCGAGCTACTTACCTGATAAAAAACAAGCTGAATGGACACTTCACTACGTGACGCATTTTCTGTCACAACGTAAGTTCAATGAGTTCGAGACGAAGATTCTGACGGCGCAACAACAAGAACGCTACGTCGTCATCGACGCCGATTTCGTCTTCATCGAACAAGAGCTGCACGGGATGTTGCTGATCCGTGATATCCAGTCCTTCAAAGAAGCGGAGCAGACGATCCGTTTCTTCGCCTACCATGATCCGTTGACAAAAATCGCGAATCGCCGGAGCTTTTACGAACGTGCGTCGCAAGAGATACTCGAACTTGATCACGCAGCGATCATCGTCGTCGATCTCGACGGTTTCAAAGCAATCAATGATACGTACGGGCATCAGATCGGTGACGCCTTCTTGATTCATATCGCGCGTCTACTGGAACACCATGCGGAACAGAATGGATTCGCTGCCCGTGTCGGTGGAGACGAATTCTTCTTACTCTATCGTCATCCGTCTGTCGCTATGCTCCATGCCTATGCTGCGAGTCTGTTGACGTACTTGCAAGACAATCCTTACCGGTTCGCTGAAGAAACCATTGAAATCCGGACGAGTATCGGCATCAGCTACTCACCGGATCATGGGGTCGACCTCGATACATTGATCCAACATGCTGATCAAGCGATGTACCGTGTCAAACATGGCGGGAAGAATGATTATTTGATTCATGATACGATGGACTCGACGCAACGATCCTAAAGGAGAGATTTGATGATTTCTGTACTGACGATTTTTTCTCGCTTGTTCAAGGGACTGCGCCGCGCTTTCCGTTTATCCTATTTTCGTGGACTTCTGATCCTCTGCCTGTTGACCCTTGTCTCCGGTACGATTTTCTACAGCACGGAGGAACAGCTCTCGGTCGTCGACGCGCTTTACTTCTGCATCACGACGTTGAGTACGGTCGGTCATCCGACGTTCGTTCCGACGACGACGCTCGGTAAAATTTTTACGATGGCCTACATCACGATCGGTTGCGGTCTGTTCTTAACATTGATTGCCACGTTGTCTTACGTCCTGATCAAACAACCGGAAGACGAATAGGGGGAACGAAACATGCGCCAAGCTGCCATCCAAAACAATTTCGATTGGTGCCGACTCGTCTGCGAGCAGGCTGGTTGTCACGTCACGGAAACCGACTCGACCTGGTTCGCGCAAGGAAGCGTTCCGAGTTATTATCCAGAGCTGATGGTCCGCCTTCCTCATCAGCGCATCGGTGTCGACCATGTCTACAGCATCAAGGATTGTACAGCGAGTTATGATTTCTCGAGTGCCGGTCTCAGTCATCTGTTCACAGCGGAGTGGATGACGCGTCCTGCCATACTCGATCGTCGTGCCCTTCCTGTCGATTGGTCTGTCGTCACGAATTCCGCACAGTTCGCAAGCTTCCAGGCAATCCAAGCGACACCGGAATTACCAGAATCGTTATGGCAACATCCCGACGTCCGTTTCTTCTATTCCGAAGCACAACAGGCAAGTTGTATCGCGTATTCAAATCAGATGACGACCGGCCTTTCCTACGTCAATTCAGATTATCTCGACGAGCGATTGTGGGACGACATCGCTCGCTTGAGTTCAGCCCATTTTCCCGGGCAACCACTCGTCGGCTACGAATACGGCGACCAACTGATCACGGCGCTCGAAGCTGGTTTTGACGATATCGGTCCCCTCGCCGTCTGGATTCGGACGAGGAACGATTAAAAAAACCGAACCGATTTCTCTTCTCTTTCCAAGAAGACGAATCGGTTCGGTTTTTTACATCAAACGGCTGATGAAGGCAGTCGCAATCCCGAAATAGACGAGGAGCGATAAAATATCATTCAACGTCGTGATGAGCGGTCCCGATGCAATCGCCGGGTCAATTTTCAACCGATGTAGGATCAACGGAATGATCGTTCCAGCAAGCGTTCCAAAAATCAACGTAATGACGAGCGAGCTACCGACGACAAGACCTAAGACCGCACTCCCTTGCCAAACGTAGGCAATGATAGCGATCAAGATGCCACAAATGACACCAATGATGAGACCGACCCAGAGCTCGCGCAGGATCAACCGTGTCGCGACCCGCTTATCGACTTCACGTGTGATCAATCCACGGACGACGACCGCAAGTGATTGGGTGCCGGTATTCCCGGTCATCCCGGCAATCATTGGCATGAAGAAGGCAAGCGCAACGACTTTTGAGAGCGTCTCTTCGAACTGACTGATGATTGACCCAGAGACGAGCCCGATGAAGAGTAGCAAGACGAGCCATGGCAGACGACGGGTCGCTGCAATCCACGGCTTCGTCTCGAAGTCGATTGCTTTACCGGACGCGGAGAGCTTCTCGATGTCTTCGTTTGCTTCTTCCCGTAAGACGTCAAGGGCATCATCGACCGTGATCAGTCCGACAAGAATGTCGCCTTCGACGACCGGTAACGAGACGAGATCGTAGCGTTCGAACAATTGTGCGACTTCTTCCTGATCGGTCTCCGCCGCTACCCGGATCACCTTCGTCTCCATGACGTCGCTGATCCGTTCCGTGTTTTCAGCTAAGATGACATCCCGGTATGAGATGACACCGACGAGTTCACTGAGTTGATTGACGACATAGACATAGTTGATCGTCTCCGAGTATTCGATGTAGTCACGCATCTTCTCGACCGTCTCACCGACCGTGAAATCCTCACCGACCCAGATGAACCGGTTCGTCATCAAGCGCCCGGCCGTTTCCGGCGGATACGTCAAGAGATTGCGAACGATCAGGGCCTCGTCCGTGCGCATGCTGCTGAGCAAACGATCAGCCTCTTCCGGTCCTAGTTCTTCGAGTAAATCCGCGACATCATCGTTCTCCATCAAGTCAAGGACGTGCCCGGCGCGCTCAACGTCTAAACGACGTAAGACGGCGAGACGTTGGTCTCCTTCGAGCTCCTCGAGGACGTCCGCCAATCGCTCGTGATCGAGATAGTCGAGGAGTCGTGCCTGATCGTCTTCGCCCAACTCTTCATACACTTGCGCGATATCATACGGATAGACCTCTTCGATCACTTGCTGTGCTTGCTCGCGTTTCCCCTTCGCAAGCGCATCGAGCAATAGCCACTTCCATTGTTGTTCTGCTGTCTGACGCACTCTCCTCACCCCCTGTATTCTGCCTTTTCATCTTAGCACGAGTTGATTCGCAATCGATATCGAAAAACAGTTGACATCTGTTTCCTCTAGCTTTAAAGTTTGCCTTAAGGAAACATTATTAGCAGACCGAATCTTTTTTCGGTGATACATCTAAAATTTTTTACCCTACTTTTTGCCTTAGGGAAACTTTCGTTCGATAGACCACAAAACAAAGGAGTGATCATTCATGTATGCCCTTGACGTTGATCGTCTCACCGTCTCTTATGTTGATACACATGCACTCGACGGAGTATCCGTTCGTCTTCCGGTCGCTTCGTTAATCGGCATCATCGGACCGAACGGCGCCGGGAAATCGACATTCTTAAAAGCTATCCTCGGCTTGATTCCTGCCCGGATCGAACAGTTACGCGTGCTCGACCACTCACTCGAAGACGTCCGGTCACGCGTCGCTTACGTACCGCAACGAAGTGCAATTGATTGGGACTTCCCGGTTCGTGTGCAGGATGTCGTGTTGATGGGCTGTTATCCGAAGCTCGGCTTATTCAAACGACCATCGAAAGTACAAAAAATGTTCGCCCTGGAGTGCCTTGCGCGTATCGGTATGGCGGATCATGCCGAACGACAAATCGGTGAGTTGTCAGGCGGACAGCAACAACGGGTCTTTCTCGCGCGTGCCCTTGCCCAAGAAGCAGAACTGCTATTGCTGGACGAACCGTTCGTCGGCATCGATGTCGCGAGTGAGCAGATGATCATCGAACTCTTACGAACCCTTCGAGCCGAAGGGCGGACGATCGTCGTCGTCCACCATGATTTGCACAAAGCGGAGGACTACTTCGATACGTTGATGCTGTTGAACAAACAATTGATCGCTGTCGGTCTCCCGTCTGATATCTTGACGCCGGAATGGCTCGAACCGGCGTACGGATTACCCTTATTCGAACGACGCAAGGAGGGACAAGGATGACGTTCATCGAGGCATTACTTCAGTATGAGTTCTTACAAAAAGCGATGATCACCGCCGTCATGGTCGGTATCATCTGTGGTGTGATCGGCTGTTTCATCATCCTTCGCGGGATGTCGTTGATGGGGGATGCGATCTCGCACGCCGTTTTACCTGGTGTTGCGATCTCCTACCTACTCGGGATCAACTTCCTGATCGGTGCTGTCGTAACGGGTCTCGTGACAGCGCTCGGAATCGGCTTCGTCAGCCAGAACAGTCGCATCAAGAACGATACGGCAATCGGAATCCTATTCACATCCGCCTTCGCCCTCGGGATCATCCTGATTTCGTTCTTACGCAGCAGTAGCGATCTCTATCACATCTTGTTCGGCAATGTCCTCGCAGTCCGTCCGAGCGACATGTGGATGACCGTCATCATCGGATTGATTGTCCTAGGTGGAATCTTCTTGTTCTATAAAGAGTTGCTGATCAGCTCGTTTGATCCGACGATGGCACAAGCCTATGGGCTATCGACGCGCTGGATCCACTATGGATTGATGACACTTCTAACGCTCGTCACCGTCGCTTCACTTCAGACGGTCGGCATCATTCTCGTCGTCGCGATGTTGATCACACCGGCTGCGACAGCGTATTTACTGACAAACCGGCTCTCACGGATGCTGTTCCTCGCAGCAGGATTCGGTACGGTATCTGCCATCGTTGGATTGTATTTCAGCTTTACGTATAATCTGTCTTCCGGTGCGTCGATCGTCCTCGTCGCGACGACATTGTTCGCACTCGTCTTCGTCTTCTCACCACGTCACGGTCTGATGCGTTACCGGAAACGAAAGGAGTCAACTGTATGAAATTAAAACTGATCCTATTCGTCCTCGTCAGCACGATTTTCCTTGCTGCTTGTTCGACACCAGCAGAAGAGAACGGAAAGTTGAAGATCGTCGCGACGTATTCGATCCTCGCTGACCTCGCACGTGAGGTCGGTCGTGAACACGTCGATGTCCACAGCATGGTCAAGATCGGGGCAAACCCACACGAGTATGATCCACTTCCAGCAGACGTACAGGCGATGGCAGATGCTGACGTCGTCTTCTATAACGGATTGAATCTCGAAGCTGGTGGTGCGTGGTTTGACAAGCTGCGAGCAACGACGGGTAAAGACGCGTCTGACGCACCTGTCTATCGCTTAAGTCAAGGGGTCGAACCGCAATACCTGACGACGAAAGGCAAGGAATCGGAGACCGATCCGCACGCGTGGCTCGATTTGAGCAATGGCATCCGCTACGTCGAAAACGTCAAGCAGGCATTGATCAAGGAAGATCCGAAGCACAAAGCGGATTATGAAAAAAACGCGGATGCTTATATCGAAAAACTGCAGACGCTTGACCAGGAAGCGAAAAAGCAGTTTGCCGCTATTCCGAAAGCAGAACGTCATCTCGTCACGAGCGAAGGAGCCTTCAAATACTTCGGAACTGCCTATGATGTCAAAGCGGATTATATTTGGGAGATTAACTCAGATAATCAAGGAACTCCGGCTCAAGTCCGCCGGATCGTCGATACGATCAAGGGGCAGGACATCCCTGTCCTGTTCGTCGAAACGAGCGTCGACCGACGAAGCATGGAAACCGTCTCAAGAGAGACTGGTGTTCCGATTGGCGGTACGCTCTATACTGATTCGCTTGGTGCACCGGGTAAGGATGGCGACACTTACTACAGCATGATGCAAACGAACATCGAAACGATCACGAAAGCACTCGCCAAGTAAGCGTCAACAAATCGTCACGCCTCTTAGATACGTCTTTCTTTATAATGAAGGCAAGACGATGAAAGAGAGGCACATTATGCAAACACGACTATATCGTTACGCCTTTCCCCTCAGTATCAGCCTGTTGCTCGCGGCATGCGGAACAGCTGAACAGACGGATGCACCGAAAACAGAACATACGCAACATGAAGACCATGCTAGCCACGAGGCTGGTGATCAACTCGAGAAGACGGCGGGACCAGACACATTACCCGCTTTTCTGAACGAACAGGATGAGTCGATCCAGACGATTTACCGCTCCGTCGCCAAACATCCGGACCTACTGAAAAAGATGCCCTGTTACTGCGGTTGTGGTGAGTCTGCGGGGCATACGAGCAATTATGACTGCTTCATTGAAGAGCAGACCGCTACTTCAACGACCTGGACAACGCACGGCATTACGTGCGGTACGTGCCTCGATATCGCGGCACAGTCGATCGTCGCTTACCAAAAAGGTAGCTCCGTCAAGGAAATCCGGACTGCGATCGATCAAGCGTACGCAAAAACCGGTGTCACACCGACACCAACGCCAGCACTTTAAAAATAGCCTGCTTCTTTTCACGAACCATGTGATCAGAAGCAGGCTATTTCGTTTAGATCGTCACAGCAACTTGTGCCGTCAATGCCAGCGTATTCTGTTCCGAGTCCTTGAAGAACGCCATCCACGTTTCTTCCGTCTCGGAACGCGTAATCCTATGTGGTTCCCCGAGAAAAACAACACCTTGCTCTTTCATTCGATCATACTCTTCTTGCAGCGAATCGACCTCAAAATACAAGACGGAACTCGGATGATCGAAAGCTTCCGTTTCTGGTAGGGTCAACATCAATCGCACATCCCCACACTGAAAGAAGACCATCGTCCCGAGTTCAAATAGGACGGGTAACTGCAACACGTCTCGGTAAAAAGCCGTACTCCGTTGAATATTCTTCACGGGAACTCCGATCTGTTGAATGCGTTTCATTTCATTTCCTCCCTTTGTGTTGCCCGTAAGACGAGCGGACGACCCGACAGAAGTTCGTCAAGTTGATAGTATGTATGGGCGCGAACCGGCCGATCGGTACGAGGGAGGTGACGCAGTTCATATGCCACTTCCAACAAATAAAATTTGTATTCGTCAGCTTCATGAAAACCAAAACCACTTCGTCTTTCCCCGATATAGGCGAGTACGCGCTCCTGTTGCGAGAACGAAAGACGCTGGACCTGCGGGGCGAGTGCTTCGTGTGGTGTAAGGATGATCTCACGCTCTGTCCGGTACAGCCGATGCATGACACCACCACTTTGACGTAAGGCGAGCAGACGCGCGGGTCGATATGGACGTGGGTGTGGGTGCGCATGGACAAGGTATCGTTCAATCATGACTTGAGTCGTGCCTGCCGGTAAAGAAATGACATCATACATACAAAATCGCTCCTTCTTTCAGATTGGTATCCCCCCTCACATCCTACCATAAATATCCATCATTCTTACAATCCCAACAGAAGGGGAACCTATTTTCAAAGTTTCGCAACTGGTTTTAAGACGAAACGAGCGTGGAACAGATGGAGAGAAGCGTTTCATATCTGGAAAGGATGATTATCGATGTCAAACATGTCCGCTGTCGGTTTCTACCGGCACTTACCACTAACCGAACAAGAAAGTTTGATTGATCTGGAATTACCACGCCCGGAAGCAACGGGACACGACCTCTTAGTCGAAATTAAAGCCGTCTCCGTCAACCCGGTCGATACGAAAGTCCGTGCCCACGGGAAAGATGAAGATGCACCGAAAGTCATTGGTTACGATGCAGCGGGAGTCGTCGTTGAAGTCGGCGATGATGCTTCGCTGTTCCAGGTTGGTGATGAAGTCTATTATGCCGGTGCGATTCAGCGTTCCGGATCAAACAGTGATTTCCAGCTCGTCGATGAACGAATCGTCGCCAAAAAACCGGAACGGTTGACCTTTAGTGAAGCAGCTGCCCTGCCGTTGACGACGCTGACAGCGTACGAAGCATTGACGGATCGTCTCGGATTAACGTTTGACGCTAAGTCGAACCTCGAGAAGACGATCCTCATCATCGGAGCGGCCGGTGGTGTCGGTTCGATCGCGACACAGCTCGCAAATCACGCTGGACTAACGGTCATCGGAACGGCGTCACGCGACGAGACGATTGATTGGGCGAAGGAACATGGCGCACATCATACGATCAATCACCACGAGGCATTCCGTCCTCAGCTGGAAGCCCTCGGTTATCCGTACGTCGACTATATCTTCTGCCTCAACGCAACGGATCAACATTTCGATACGATGGTCGATGTAATTGCACCGCAAGGGAAAATCTGTAGCATCGTCGAGACGGATCAAAAACTTGATTTGAGCGCGCTCCAACAAAAGAGTGCGACGTTCGTCTGGGAATTCATGTTCACGCGTCCGCTGTTCGAGGCAAAGGACATGATTCGTCAGCATGAGATTCTGACACAGGTCGCAGCTTGGATCGAAGAGCATGCGCTCGAGACGACGGTGACCCGGACGTTGATCGGCATGAACGCCGACAACCTGAAAGAAGCACACCGACTCGTCGAGAGCGGAAAAACGATTGGGAAGATCGTTGTCGAACATCATTAAATAATGATCAACAGGACGGGAGTAGATTCCCGTCCTGTTTTTGTCGTTTCTAGGTTCGTTGTGAACCTGAATCTCTTACTTTGAAGATATTTTAAGCATTAAGACTATATTTATCCGTCTAAAAAATGTACGATTACGGCAACAAATATTCAAACACAATACATCTAATCGACGGACGAATCACATAGACAAAGGAGCATCCATAATCCATATGCGAAAATGGTTCAATCAAAAGATCAGCCGGCAGATCATGTCGTCATTTTATCTCATTCTTATCACACTATCGATTTCTTCCCTGGCTGCTTATTTTTACACGAACCATCAAGTCACGGATGCGAAACAAGAACTCGACGCCATCAGCATGCGCGAAGACCGGGCAACGAAGCTTTGGGACGATTGGCAGTCGCTCCAGTACGAAATGCGCGGCTATCTTGTATTTGGAGATGACGCCGTCCTTGACGTCATCGATGAAAAGAAAGCGTCACTCGAACAACAGACCGCTTGGTTCGAAAAAAATCGCTTATACAAAGCGGACGAGGTCTATGCGTCTGATATTCGTTCGCTCTATAATTCTTATACCAATTTCGTCATGCCGAGTCTGATTAAGTACGTCCAGGCGAAGAAAGCTGGTACGGTTGACGAAACGTTTTTACAGATGCCGAGTTTAAAGGCAATGATGCCAGAAGTACCACGGGATCCGAATCGGAAGTTCAAGATGAACGCCTCGAACAGTGAAACGATGCGTAAAAGCGTCAACACGATGGAGAGTACGTTCACGAACTACCGGAGCAGTCTCCGCGCAAAAGAACTTGGCGCAAAAGAACAACTCGTCACCCAGACGAAATATGCCGAGTGGATCTGGCTCGTCAACCTGCTTGTCCTGTTCCTCGTCATTCTGTTGATCGTCCGCCCATTCATCTCACGGACGACACGTCAAATCCATCTCTTAAGTAAGGAAAGTAAGCTCCTTGCGAGCGGCGAGCATACGTTACCACTCATTCCGCTCAACCGTGCCGACGAGATCGGGGAGCTGAGTCAATCGTTCCATCAGATGGCGACGGCATTGATTGAAAACAAACACCAATTGATGTCAACGAACGCCGATCTCGAAGAGGCGTTGAAGCTGACACTCCGTAATGAATCGCATCTCCGGTTGCGAAACCAACTGACGGAAACACTCGCTTCACGTGACAGCATCAGCGCCTATCCTGCCGTCATCGAAAAGATGGTCGAAATCACACATGCGATGCAAGGCGCCCTGATTTTCAAGGATGGGACGAAAGTGATCGACATCGTCTTCCACCCGAAGACGAATCTCACGATTGAAGATTGGATACCAACGATTGAACCGTTATTGCGCGAGGCACGACAGGACAAACGACCGCATACACAGTTCGAAAACGGAGTTTCACGCGCCGTTACGCCTGTCATCGATCCGAGTAACAATGAAATCATCGCCTATATCTTCTTATCCCGGACCAACTCATCGTTTGATCGCTACGAACAGGAAGAGCTGGCCGCTTTCGCACGTCAGCTCGCGTTATCACTGCTTCGGATGCGGACGTTTGACGAGATTGACCGTGAGCGGGAGAAAACGTCCCGTCTGCTCAACTCGATTCGTGAATCGATCGTCTATATCGAACACGATAATGATATTCAATTGATCAACCGTCCGTTGCTCGATCTGTTTGATCATCCAGTTGACGAAACGAACGATCAAAACTGGCTGATGGACATCGGACCTTCCGTCGTTCAATTGAAATACCGTGTCGATCAATTGCCGGAGTTCGAACGTTACTTGAAAAAGACATTCGTCAAACGGGAGACTGGCGAAGGAATCCTCTTTTCGATTGATCAGGAACGCCGCTTCATTAAAACATATTCGGAACGCATCCATTACGGCGGCGAATTCCGAGGTATTCTGCTCGTCTTGCGTGATGTGACGAATGAAGTCGAGATCGACCGGATAAAAAACGAACTTGTCTCGACGATCTCGCATGAACTGCGGACACCACTCTCCTCGATCTATGGCTTTACCGAGCTGATGATTCAGCGGGATCTGCCACCGAAGCGACAGAAGAAGTATCTCGAAGCTGTCCATTCGGAAACAGAACGCCTCTCGCTGCTGATCAATGACTTCCTCGACTTGCAACGGATGGAGGCGAACCGCCAGGAATACGAGATGGCACCGTTCGATATCGTCGCGATGATCCGCGATTTGAAACAGTTGCATAGTCTATCGTCTTCGTCCCATGCGATCGAGATTTCACGGAACGTCGAACCGCTGATCGTCGAAGGGGATGCGAAGAAGATTCGCCAATTGTTCAGTAACCTGATCAACAATGCAATCAAATACTCACCGGCTGGTGGAACGATCGATATCCAACTGACGCGACACGCGTCACGTGTCACCGTCGCGATTCAAGATGAGGGCATCGGGATTCCGGCTTCCGCGATGAGTAACCTGTTCCAAAAATTCTATCGTGTCGACAACTCGGACACTCGTCAAATCGGTGGTACCGGACTCGGGCTCTCGATTTGTCGCGAAATCGCTCGTGGACACGATGGGGAGATTCACGTCGAGTCGATCGAAGGACAAGGCTCGACGTTTACGGTCGAACTTCCGCTTACGCAAACGACATGATGCATACGAAAAAGCGCCAGAATGCGAATCAGCATTCCGGCGCTTTTTGAGTTAGGTAATGTTATGACTTAAGACGGCTTGCCACTTCAACCGTCCGTTTTGCTTGATGGCGCACAGCCGGTTCGACCGATTCAACCATGTTGCCTTCCTGATCCACGGTGACTGTCGTGCCATATGGATTTCCGCCCGCTGCGAACAAGACAGGATCGGAATACCCTGGCGCCGCAACGATTGCACCCCAGTGGAACATCGTCGTATAGACCGCGAGAACAGTTGCTTCCTGTCCACCATGCGGGTTTTGTGCCGACGACATCGCACTGACGACTTTATTGACGAGTTTGCCTTGTGCCCAAAGTCCACCTGTCGTGTCGAGGAACTGTTGGAATTGACCCGGAACATGACCGTAACGTGTCGGAACACTGAAGATGATTGCATCTGCCCAGTCGAGTAGATCCGGTGTCGCTTCTTCAATATCACGTGTAGCATCCGTATGTTTTTGCCATAATGGGTTCGAAGCAATCGCTTCTGCTGGTGCTGTTTCCTTGATTTTCGCGAGGCGGACTTCCGCACCTGCTGCTTCTCCCGCTTCTTTTGCCCATGAGGCAAGTTGATGATTCGTTCCGGTTGAGCTGTAGTAAATGACTGCTAGTTTCACGTTTGACATGACTTCGCTCCTTTTTCAAATGACAGTGACGGACGATGGACGTACACGCTTTCTATTCCCGCTTTCTGCGCAAATTAACGCCAATTGTTTGAATTCAAGAGGAAATGTAGCCCAATTCTTCGACTAAACGTTTGAGCCAACGACCACTTTAAAACAAAACAGGAATCCCGTAAGACATCGTCTGCCTCGAAGGATTCCTGTCCGCTCACTTATTTAACCGTTAAACTAAAGGTCTTACTCTTACGCAACTTGATCGACTCCGCGTGTACCGTGACCCGAGTGCCTCGTTTTTGTTTCGGGAACGTCATCGTTTGTGTCTTACCGGTTGCGAGTTTCGTGTACCGCTTCTTATTGATTGTGACGACAATCGTCTTTCCTTTCGTCGCTTTAACTTTCCATGATGTACTCGTCGGACTGAGTGACGTCGTATACGACTTGAGTGTTGGATTAGCTGCTGCCACGACTTTCTGTCCGGAGACTTGAAGTTGTGTCCCTTTACGGGCAACGAACGTCACGACTTGACCAACCTTCAATGGTTTGGTTTTGATTGCAAAGATTCGCGTTTTCTTTCGATCGATATACGCCGTATATTTCCCATCAATATATAGCTTCCCGAAATCGGCATCCCAATCAAGAACCCCTTCAATCGTCGTGTGCTCGTCCGTTAGGGGTGCGGATAGACTACTGTAAATCATCACGCTATCTTTCAGTGAGAGTGATTTCGTAGGATACTCACCACTTCGTGTAACACGATATGACGCTAAGTCATTCGTATACGGAATCGTGATTTCTGTCTTTTTCGTTGCTGGAACAGATTGAATTTGTCGTTTACCTGCATAGATTTTATAGATACCGCCTTCTTTAGCACTTTCTAAGCGGTATGTGATGAATTTAAAATTATCGTTTTTTGACTGGGTAATGCGTGGTACTTCATAACCTGCGACGGTTCGGTTCACGGATGCTTCTTGATTGAAATCTCGTGTATTGCCGAACGTCCAACGCGTCACTTGACCGACAAGATTTTTCGTCGACACGTTGATTTGGACACGTCCTGTCTCATCGGAGGCAGCTCTTCCGATGAGAACGCCGTCTTTTCCATAGACCGTCACCGGAACATCGCTTTGATCGATGTTGAAGCTATAGGCTGTTGTACCTTCCTTGATGGTTGGAATCGCTGAACTCTGAGCTTTTAAGTAACGCTGGTATTGATAACGTGTCAGGTCCTCCAAGACCTTACCGGTTTCAGTCGTGTATGTCGTCCGGTACTCACTATACGGTAAACGTTTCGGAGTCGTCGTGATCGTGAACAGCTCATTTTTCAGTTCGACATTCCCCGTAAACGATAATTTACTGGGCTCAACGATACCTGTCGTTCCATCTATACGCGTCAGCTCAACGCTCGGAGAGAGAACCGTTCCTTCAAGCAACGTCGTATCATTCTTTGTCAAGTCATCGATTGCGATCGGTTGGCGCAAATAGGACGCAAACGATAGCATCATCGCTTGATCCTTGCTCCGGTAGATGGCTTTTCCATCGGCTAATAGTTCATTCGCTAATTGCTCTGAATGGTCAACGAGTGTCGTCAATTGCCCACTTGCCGTATCTAAGTAGAATAACGATGACTCGTTTGACGAACTAGCATCGACCAGTTGAACGTACAATCCATCTTTCGTTTCATATGCTCCCTCAACGTAATACCCTCGTGAGACTTTTGGTAAGGTGATTTGTTGATTGGTGACGACTTGACGCAACGTATCCTGTTCATCATCCAAGATCCAGTCATTCGTTAAAGGCGAGAACCGCTTCACGTCAACGGAACGGACTTTTGAGAATGCACCGTCCGGATTTACATCATACCAATCAGCACTGTCCTCTCGTTGGATCGAGAAACGATTCGCACTAATCCACTGCACCCGATTTTGAGAAGTCACTTCTAACGTATCACGCGTAACGAATTGATCCCCTTCGCGGACAAAGACTGATAACTTATCAAACGAAGTATACCCTAGCACCATATCGTGATTCAAAACTCGAAGATATCTCTTGTCTTCTGGTAATGTCAGTAGTTCTGAAGCTCCCGTCTTCGCATCAATCAAATAATAAGGATGTTCAGTCTCATCTCCATAATAATCCTCATACAAGAATAACGTTTTATCAGCTGACGTCGCCCGCAGTTCCATGTACGGTGAGACGTCTTTCGGATAAGGTGTCGTCTCTTTTGTCTCTAAATCGTAAAATCCAACGATTGCTTGATCTTTCGTTTTGACATCATACGGTGCAGCATCTGCACTTACAGTGAGTGTCATCCATGTACCGTAAATCAGCGCGGCACTTCCCATCCAATGTTTCCAGTTCATCTATGTAGAACATCCTTTCAAAAATAAGTGATTAATTCTATTTTATTCCATATTCAGTCATTCTTCTAATGTTTTTTTGAAGAAAACACTCAAGCGTTCGACACGTTTCGATTCAGGGTAAAGACTGTGTGATGACACACGTAAGGAGTACTGACCATGGCGATTCGCTACACCCTTTATCTATTACTCGGCATGCTGAAGTTCATGCTGTTTAGTTACTTTACAAAGACCGATCTTTCGCTCCATTTAACACTCATGAACCTTGCCGGGATGCTGATTCTGTCGAGCTGGACGTTACTGATTCCGTGGAATAAACGCCGCTGGGTCTGGCTCGGTCTACTGCTCGCGCACAGTTTTCTACTGGCTTCCGACATGTGGTACTACCGTTACTTCGAGGACTTCCTCTCCGTCTCGCTCCTCTCACAGATGACGCAGATGAGTGATGTCAGCAGCGGCTTCACGGCTTTGATCGTACCGCAAGACTTTCTCTTGTTCGCTGATAGTTTGATCTTTGTACTACTGCTTTTTGTTTTCCACAAACGACCGGAAGTGACGACGGCGCAAACACGACGCCGGACAGCGGGACTACTCGCAATCAGTGGCATTATTTTGTCTGCTTCGCTGCTGACCTACCGGACGCTAATGGAAGATCGTCAACCGACGGCAACGATCTCCGATATGCGTGACTACTACCTGTTCGGTTTCTGGGGCTATCACGGATGGGACGCGTTCAAAGGTGTGACCGGACGACAAAGTGACGGACTGACGGCACAGGAACAACAGCGCATCCATCAAAAGGAGCAGACGAATCCAACAGGTGCGAAGCAGACACCGAATATCATTTTGGTGCAACTCGAGTCGTTCCAGGCTTCAGTCATCGACCAAACCATCAATGGCGAAGAAGTGACGCCGAACCTAAATCAGTTGAAGAAGGAATCGCTCTACTTCTCGTCGCTCTATCACCAGACGCATGAAGGACGAACTTCGGACGCCGAGTTCATCACGAACACATCGCTTTATCCATTAAGATCAGGCTCCGTCTATACGCAATATCCATCGAATGAATTCGAGCCGCTCCCTGCATTACTTGAGAAAAACGGATACGATACGGCAGCGATGCATGCTTACGAAAAAGGCTTCTGGAACCGTGACGATGTCTACCAGAACATCGGTTTTAAGCACTTCTTCAGCCAAAAGGATTATTCAAAAGAGAAGAAAATCGGCATGGCACTGAACGATCAACAGTTCTTCCTCGAATCGATTGATCACATGGAGACGTTGCAAGAACCGTTCTTCTCGTTTTTAGTCGCGCTGACGAGTCATACGCCGTATGAGATCGACAAGGAAGATCAGACGCTTGATCTGTCCGGATATGACGATCCGATGTTGAAACGGTATTACCAGACTGTCTATTATGTCGATACCGGTATCGGGAAGATGATCGACGAGTTGAAGCAACGGGATCTTTGGGATCAGTCTCTCGTCATCTTTTATGGCGATCACGATAGTGGACTCGTCAATGAAGGAAGCGAGATGCGCAAAAAAGCGGATGTCTCGTCTCCGGTTGCTGCCTTTGAGCTCGAGCGCCGCATCCCGCTCTTCATCAAAAAACCCGACCAGCAAACCGGTCGGGTCATGAAAGAAAATGGCGGACAGATCGATATCGCACCAACGATCATTGATCTATTGAATCTCAAGACGTCCTATATGATGGGACAATCCCTCGTCGATGACAAACCAAACCTGACTGGCTTCCGCGATGGTTCGTTCCGCTACAAGGACTATTACTATGAAGCAGATTTGACGAAAGCATCCGGTGAAGGCACCTGTTACAACGTCTCAACGGAAAAGAAAGTTGAGCTGAAGTTCTGTCGAAATCAAGTGAAGGATGTGAGTAAGCAGTTAAAGCTGTCGGATAAGATTATTGAGGAGAATGAACTGGAGTAATCAAAGTGCATCTGATTTTCTTAAAATAAACAAGCCTGACTTTCTTTACATCTAGTGAGGAATCAGGCTTGTTCATTAATCTCGTTCTTTATACGAGTCAAAAATCAAAATACAATCATGAATTTATTAATTTAATTCTATTTTTGTTCGTTCCGTAAGTATCATTCCTTCTTTCACAGTTCTTATTTTTCAGATGTAAAATCAAGCTCGGAATTTTATAAATAGTAAAACTGATCGATTGTCTACAAATTCTATTTTTTATGAGGGTACTTGTAACAAAAGTATAAATATTAAATTCCTATCTTAAAAATTTCTTAATACTTAGCTGCTTTTTTCTTCCGCTTTTTTCGAAGCTTCTCACGTACATTGGCATACATAATTAAACTACTTATAAAAGTGGAAGCATCTTCTTTCGTAAGTGCCCTGTTTGCTGGTAGCGAACCTAAATAAATTTTACCTTTTTGGATTAAATGAGGAGCATGTTTTTCAACTTGGGCAATGACTTCACTGTTTTTGTACCCGTTTCTTCGACCGTTATGAAAAATATGATAGACATCATTTTCTGTTTCATAAGAAAAAAACTTATCAATGTTCAATTGTAAAACGAAAGAACCTGTACCCATATCTTCAATTGCCACATTCATCATGGTATTTCCACTTCTGTTACCAAACGTGGGATCATCTTGTGTCTTATCTGTTCCAATAATCGTTATACGATAAATTTTATGCTGTCGATTTAAATCTTTCAGAATCAAACTGCGATAATATCCTGGGAATGCTCCTCCAGCCGCATTCCCAAATGAAAAATAGCCACATCCAAGATCTTCAACAATCGAAATAGGCTGATCTTGAACAGTTATTTGACCTGTAAGTAAATAATTTCGAAGTTCTGCAATGAATGGATGTAACTTTATAGGTGTCCCTTCACCGATATAACCTTCATTCCGTAAAAGTTTTAAATAATGTTCGTCTGTAATTAAATCATAAGAGAGTCTTCTCATTTTTGGATATGAAATATACGTTACTTCTCCGTCGACAAGTTGCTGAAACGAATAAAAATCTTCAGCAAGTGGTAAGATTTCTCCATTCTTCTCTTCAAAAAGATAGGTTAAAGTACCATTTGTAATACCAATATATTTAGCTTGAATTGTTTGGTTATAGGCTCTAACCTGGTTTAATGCATGATCTGTAAGCGGAATGTTGGTTGCTTTCACTTCTAAAACCAACAGGGGTTTTGCATTTTCCAGATAGTCCATTTGCCATATGATTATATCTGCTCTTGTTTTAAGCTGCACATTAAACTTACTAAGCGGATACTCTGTGTCAATTGAATCAGTCGGTATACCGACCTCATTAATTAAAATTGCTAGAATTTTTTGCCGTACCTCCTCTTCTGGTGTATGGCGCAAAAACATTTTTCGGCATGGACAGTAAATTAGTGTCCCTCGTTTATTTCTGTATTTTTTTATTTTCCGCATTTTCATGTTCCTTTGCATAATTTGATTGAATAATAATAGCTTTAGAGCTCATAAAATTTCTTTAACAACACTAGAAGAAATAATGGGCTTCACTTTTCAAATTTCTTTTAGCGCAAACTGAATCAATTGATACGAAAGCCAAAACATCAAACATCCTATTCCAAAATCTAATATCTTCCATGATTTGGGTTGTTTAAACACAGGCATTAAGCATCTCGCGCCGTATCCTAAACCAAAAAACCAGACAAAAGAGGCAATCAAAGCTCCGATCAAGAAATTGACTTTTTGATCCAATGTCAAAGTCCCAGCTATTCCACCGATGATAACGACCGTATCTAAGTAGACATGTGGATTTAAAAGTGTAATTGCTAATGTGAGTAAGATCGTTTTGTGAATAGGGATGATTTTAGGATTTGTTGAAATATCAATTGTATGTGATGAAGAAAATGCACTGCGAAAAGATTTGAATCCGTATAAAAGTAGAAATAGTCCTCCGATAATCGCAAGACCAACATTTGCAAAAGTATTATTCTTAATGACAGTACCGATTCCCAGCACACCCGTGCACATCAACAATACATCGCATAAAAAACATACTAGCGCTATCCAGAAAATATTGTTTCTTAATAAACCTTGTTTAAGAACGAATGCGTTTTGAGCACCGATTGCGACGATAAGCGTCCCCGAGGTTACTACCCCTTTTAAAATCTCATTCACTTGACGTCTCCTCTCTCGTTATCTTTATTTCTAAAATGATGAGTACTGTTTATGTAATTCTTTCAACTATTAAGTATACTATCGTAAATAAAAAGTACCGCCCCCTATTTACTAGGATTCGGTACTTACAGATGAAATGTCTTGTATCATTTATCTTACATTCCTTATTACAGGTAAAAAAAATAACATAAGTTAATATTTCAAAATTAATAGTACATAATTAATCTGTCTTATTGTTGCTCCACTTTTATTAACATTTCGTATAATGTTTAAAATTTGAACATAGTATGCTCAATTAATGTAAGTTTTATCAAAAAAATAATTTATTTTAATTAAAAGTAAGCTCTTCTTTCTTTATCTGACTAAAGTTGAATATATTCTTAGTATTGAACTGAATAAATATTTGTTCACTTAAAGCTTTGCTATCTTCTGAATTTGAATATTGTAATAATTTTTCTTTCCACTCTTTTTGCTTTTTTTGCATTCTTCGAGTATGTTTTTTTAATTTTTCTGGTTCAACTTCATAAGCGTAAATTAAAACAGATCTATTGCGATCCTTTTTTAGGCTATTAATTATTACTTCCCACCAATACTTATCAGAATCACCTAAAGACATTCCATATATTATGATTAAGTCACTATTATTAATAGCTATCTCAGTCTGTTCTTTTCTAGATGTCAAGGCATAATCATTTGCTATGTTTTTAACCATCATCATTTGTATATCAGTATTCGAAGAAAATTCATGATCTATTTGAGAAGGATCATTAACACCAAGCAATATCTCTTCCTGACAATAACCATGAATATGGATAGGATCGTAGGTTGTTAATTTATCTTGAGAATAATGAGATTTCCATTTTTTTAAAAAATCATCGAAAATAGTCGTGTAATTGAAAATAATAAAATTCAAATATTTGTTATTTTGATTAAATTGATTTAATTTATTTAACATTTTAACTTGATCTCTTTCATAAGTGTTTATAGGATTCCT
This sequence comes from Exiguobacterium sp. TDN 0502, assembly GCF_050846835.1. Classification (NCBI taxonomy): domain Bacteria; kingdom Bacillati; phylum Bacillota; class Bacilli; order Caryophanales; genus Exiguobacterium; species Exiguobacterium sp. TDN 0502. The sequence continues at coordinate 100,226 of NZ_JBOZGJ010000009.1, forward strand.
CATAGAGATATCAAATTGTTCTAAATTTTCATTAATTACTTTATCTAAAGAAAATGTTTTTAAGTTTTTCTCTATGTAATCTGTAAAGAATTCTATAAATTCTTCGTATTCTTCAATAAATTTTTCTCTATCATTCTCTTCAAACGCTATTTCCCTAGTATACTTTCCAATTGCTACTTCAAAGTCGGACCAATCAATTTTTTCTTTAGATTCTTTACCGTTATCTTTCAAAATAGTTTCATTAAAAATTGTAGAGATAATGGTATCAACAATAGAATTATTTATCTCATCCTTATGTTTTTTTAAATGATTATAAAAATTAATATAGCTCGTCTTCAATCCGAGATTTATATCTAAACCGTTACCTATTAAATATGTTATTCTCATTCCAAACCCCACTTCCAATATTTTACCTGTAAAATAAACACTTTTATTATAACAAAAAAAGGGTATTCTCAAACAAAATTTTTGAATACCCTTTTTATTATTATTTATAAAATTTGTCTTACATCATTCCGCCCATTCCACCCATGCCGCCCATATCAGGCATTGCAGGAGTAGATCCGGCTGGTTCTGGTTTATCGGCGATGACAGCTTCTGTCGTCAAGAACATCGCTGAAACGGATGCTGCGTTTTGAAGTGCTGAACGCGTTACTTTCGCTGGATCGACGATTCCTGTCTCGATCATGTCGACATACTCGTCTGTTGCCGCATTGTAGCCCATTCCTGGCGCTTCATGCTTGAGACGCTCGACGATGACCGAACCTTCTTGACCTGCGTTTTCCGCGATTTGACGAAGCGGTGCTTCAAGTGCACGAAGAACGATGTTGACACCTGTTGCTTCGTCACCTGTTGAGACCGACAGAATCGATTCGACGGCTTTCGTAACGTGAATGAGAGCTGTCCCCCCACCTGCTACGATGCCTTCTTCAACCGCTGCACGTGTTGCGTTGAGTGCATCTTCAATCCGGAGCTTACGTTCTTTCAGTTCTGTCTCGGTTGCTGCCCCGACTTTGACGACGGCTACGCCACCTGCGAGTTTCGCCAGACGCTCTTGTAATTTCTCACGATCGAAGTCGCTTGTCGTCTCTTCGATTTGTGCACGGATCGTACCGACACGTGCTTCGATCGAATCCCCGTGTCCGTGACCTTCGACGATTGTCGTGTTGTCTTTTGAGACGACGACTTTCGACGCGCGACCAAGTTGCGTGATTTGTGTTTCCTTGAGATCAAGACCGAGGTCTTCTGTGATCAATTCTGCACCTGTGACGATCGAGATATCCTCAAGCATCGCTTTCCGGCGGTCACCGAAGCCTGGTGCTTTGACTGCTACCGCGTTGAACGTACCACGGAGTTTGTTGACGACGAGTGTCGCGAGTGCTTCACCTTCGACGTCTTCTGCGATGATGAGAAGTGGTTTGTTTTGTTGGACGACTTGCTCGAGGACTGGAAGAATCTCTTGGATGTTTGAGATCTTTTTGTCCGTGACGAGGATGTACGGGTTCTCAAGGACCGCTTCCATCTTATCTGAATCCGTGATCATATATGGTGACGCGTAACCACGATCGAACTGCATCCCTTCAACGACATCGAGTTCTGTCGTGAAGCCGCGTGATTCTTCGATCGTGATGACACCATCTTGACCGACACGTTCCATCGCTTCTGCGATCAATTGACCGACTTCTTCGTCCGCTGCTGAGATCGCTGCGACTTGAGCGATTGCTTCTTTACCTTCGATTGGTTTTGCGATCGTGTGCAACTCTTCGACAGCGCGACGGACCGCTTTTTCGATTCCTTTACGGATGACCATCGGGTTTGCGCCCGCTGTGACGTTTTTAAGACCTTCCCGAATCATCGCTTGTGCGAGGACTGTCGCTGTTGTCGTACCATCCCCTGCGATCTCATTCGTTTTTGAGGCAACTTCTGCAACAAGTTTTGCACCCATGTTCTCGAAGTGATCTTCGAGTTCGATTTCTTTCGCGATCGTCACACCATCATTCGTGATGAGTGGTGAACCGAATTTTCGCTCGAGGACGACGTTGCGTCCTTTTGGTCCGATCGTGACTTTGACTGCATCCGCTAATGCGTCGACCCCGCGGAGCATTGCCCGACGTGCTTCTTCACTGAATAAAATCTCTTTTGCCATGACTGAAATCCCCCTTATAGATGATTGACTGAATTACTCGGCTACTGCCAAAATATCGCTTTCGCGTAAAATTAAGTATTCATTGCCGTCGACTTTGACTTCCGAACCGGCATATTGTGCATAGATGACGTGATCTCCGACACTCACTTCAAGTGGTACACGTACGCCTTGCTCTGTCACACGGCCAGTACCGACAGCGACGACTTTACCCTCTTGTGGTTTTTCTTTCGCTGACCCAGGAAGAACGATTCCTCCGAGTGTTGTTTCTTCTTTTTTAACGACTTCGATCACGATGCGATCACCAAGTGGTTTTAACATGCGAAACATCCTCCTTGAAAATGATTGTTTTTAGCACTCACTTTCGTTGAGTGCTAACATATTTTTATCTTATACGCTTTCTCTCCTGAATTCAAGCCTGAACCTTTATCCGTTTTCCCGAAATCGACACCTTTGAATCATCGTCAATCGTGCGCCAAGACCGTTTGTTTGTTACAATCGGGACAGTACCTTCATTACAAAGGAGTTGTGTCCTGTACGATGAAAAATCCAATCAGTCTGCCTTTTCTGATGGCGGAGAAGTGGCAAAAGCGTCACGTCATCCCGATCATCATCTACCTGATCGTCCAATTGGTTCCGGGTTCGTTCCAGTACTTCCTTCCGAAGAACGTCATTGCTGACGTCGCCGGTTGGTGGCTCGCGATCGGCTTCACCGTCGCCGTCATCGTCTCCTACTACTGCCTGCGTCCCGATTGGCAAAAGTGGAAGGCAGAAGGACGTCAAACCGATCCGATGGATACACTAAAATGGATCGGGATCGGAATTGCGCTCCTGTATGCACTCTTGATCAGCGTCAATTTGATTGATGCCTGGATGGCAGGCGGAATCGAAAATGTTGCGAAGTCACAAAATACGGATCAGATCATCCAAGCGATTCAAGTCATTCCACTCTTGCAAGTCATGGTCGTCCTCCTCGGACCAATCATGGAAGAGTTCTTGTTCCGACATATCATGTTCGGCAATCTCTCATCGAAGCTTGGTTTCTTCTTCAGCTTCATCTTGACGGGTGCCTTGTTCGGACTGATCCACCAAGACAACAAATTTTTAATCTATGTCGCGATGAGTTTCGTCTTCTCGCTCGTCTTCGTCAAGACGCGCCGGATCCTTGCTCCGATCGCCATCCATGTTTTTAACAACGGAATCGTCGTACTCGCCATCTACGCGATGTCTTAATTTACGAAAGGTCGTGTTTTCATGCGTCAAAGCTCGAACTTCATGGCAGTGTTCTATGCCATATTCGGTATTCTCTTCATGTTCCTTGCCTACAATAACTCAGTCGAAGCAGGAACGGTCTTCAACTTCTGGACGATTCTCCTGACGTTGTTCGCCGCAATCGACTTCTACCGTCTCTACTTGATTTTCCGCTTCCGTGCAGCAGCAAAGAAGATGATCAAGAAGGAACAGGATAAAAAGAACGACAAGCAATAAAAAAACGAGATTTCCGTCAGGCGGGAATCTCGTTTTTTGGTTTATTCCTTCGCTTGACCCTTGCGGTAGGAATCGATGATCGTCTTCGCCACATCGAGACTCAACCGTTCATCTAAGACCAAGTTCTTGATCATGTTGACGAATTCGACATCTTCCTGCTGCACCGAATCAATCCGCTCGATCAACTGGTTCAACTTCGCCCGGACGGTCGGATAGGATACTTGATAGGCAGCTGCCATATCCTTCAATGAACCGGAGCTCAAGACGAACTTCCGGATGAACTCGAGATGCTCCTGTTCGAGTGCCAGTACCCAAGCGGGTACGTCTTGTCGTTCCATCGTGTTCCCTCACTTCTCTTACAAATCTTGAATCTCAATCCGTTCTTTCTCACGCTTCAATTGCTTACGGCGCGAGTCGATGCCTATCTCAGCCATTGAGATCATCAGTGACAGACAGGCAAACGTCCCTATCCGAATCACCGATTCTCGATCCGCCGAGTGTGGTCCTGTACCAAAATAAACGTAGACACCGAAACCGATGATGATGGCTGGAATGATGAGGCTCCAGACTCTTCCTTGCCTTGCTAAGTAAAATTGTACGATACAGACTGCGACAATACCAATGACGATTCCTACCGTTTGCATCTTATCGCCTCTTCCTTATGATTATATAAATAATATTAACTTTAAAATAAATAATATTCAACATTGATTTAACTATAATCAAAAATAAGAGCTTTTCTTTAAAAACAATCGCCTTTAATCTATTTTCAAGGATGAAAAAAAGAAGGACTGACGATTCAGTCCTTCCTTGTATTTACGATAGTCACGCACTGCGGACGTCGTCTTTTTTCCCTTCTGTCGACATGAACGTCTCGAGTTGGTCTTCATCCAAGACACCTTCCCACTTCGCGATGACGAGTGAAGCGAGTGTGTTTCCTGTCACGTTGACGACCGAGCGCATCATATCCATGATTCGGTCAATTCCCGCGATGAAGGCAAGTCCTTCTGCCGGGATACCGACCGTACCGAGTGTTGCGAGTAACACGACGAACGAGACGCCAGGAACGGCAGCCATCCCTTTTGATGTCAGCATCAAGACGAAGACGAGCGTCAGCTGTGTTCCGATCGAGAGATCAATGCCGTACATCTGTGCGATGAACAAGGCAGCGAGCGCTTGATAAAGCGCTGATCCATCGAGGTTAAACGAATAACCCGTCGGTACGACGAAGCTGACGATTGATTTCGGAACGCCCATCCGTTCGAGTTTTTCCATGACGCGCGGCAGTACCGTCTCAGACGATGCCGTCGAGTACGTCAATAAGAGTTCATCCTTAAAGATACGCGTGAAATCAGAAACCCGAATCCCGACCCATTTCATGATGGAGCCAAAGACGATCACCATGAAGAGAAGCGCCGTGACGTATAACGTCGCAATCAGTTTAAACAATGAACCGAGCGATTCAATCCCGAACGTCGAGACCGTGACACCGATCAGGGCGAAGACACCAATCGGTGCGAACTTCATGACGATATTGACGAGGTTGAACATCGCTGCTGCGACACCCTCAAAGAAGCGAACGACCGGTTGCCCCTTCTCTCCTGCAAAACCGACACCGAGTCCGAATAAGACCGAGAAGAAAATGATTGCAAGCATGTCACCACGGACCATCGCGTCCAAGATGTTCGTCGGTACGATGTTGACGATTTTGTCGACGAGTCCTGCGTCTTTTGTCGTCTCTTCCGTTGCGACATACGACGAGATATCCGTCTTATCGAGTGTCGACATGTTGATACCGGCACCTGGTTCAATCAAGTTGGCTGCAAACAGCCCCGTGAAGATCGCGATCATCGTCACGATCGTAAAGTAACCGAGTGTCTTGACGCCGAGACGTCCGAGACTTTTCGGACTACCGACTGATGAGACACCGAGGACGATCGTCGTGAAGACGATCGGAACGACGATCATTTTCATCATCCGGATAAAGATGTCACCGATTGGCTTGAGCCACTCCGCAACATGGGGATTCCCATAAAATACACCACCGACTGTGATCCCGAGAATCAAGCCGATTAAAATTTGCCAGGCAAGGCCAATTGGCTTACGTTTCGTAGTTGTCATACCCTTCCTCCTTAACCATCCGTCCTGCTTGTTTCCTATTCTGTAGCGGAACATAAGTAGAATTTTGTCCTAAACACAGTTCATTGTCAAACACATCTGTTATATTACAAAAACGAAAATTGAATAAAAAAACGTCCAAGATCCGCTTGTTTCCACGAAATTTGGACGTATCTATACTATTCAAGATTATTGATTGATGCGTTCCTCAATCAACGCCCGATTGCGCTTCTTGAAGACTTCGTTGTGTGACGAGACCATCGCCACTTTTGGCGCTTCCGGCTCGATGAAGCGTTTCGCCCGGTTGACGGCGTTCGCCGCATCTTGAAACGCGCCTGAAATCAAGTGGACTTTTCCGTCGTGCGACAGGATGTCTCCTGCTGCATAGAGCCCCGGTACACTCGATTCACTCGCCGCATTCCCCGCGATATAGAAGTCATCGACCCGTGCGATATCAAGATCACAGGCGTCAAGCAGTGCCGCATCTTGTTCATACCCATGATTGATGATGACTTCGTCAATCGGAATCTCAACGATCTCGTCTGTTTGACAGTCGATCAACTCGACCGATGCAATCTGTTGGTGATCAGGACTTGCGATCAGCTTGTGAATCGTCGTGTTGAGGAGACAGACTGCTGAACTTTTGACGAGCTGATCGACTTGTGCCTCGTGACCTGAGAAACAATCCCGGCGATACGTGACGTAGACTTTTTCCGCGACCGGTTCGAGTTCATTCGCCCAGTCGATCGCTGAATTTCCACCGCCTGAGACGATGACGGTCTTTCCTTTGAAACGTTCAATCGATTTGACGGTATAGTTCAAGTTCGACACTTCAAAGCGCTCCGCACCCTCGACTTTTAATTTTTGTGGATTGAGGATGCCGCCGCCGACCGCGACGATGACCGTCTTCGAATAATGGATCCGACCCGATTCTGCTTCTAAGACGAAGTTTCCGAAGACGTCTTTTGCGATCGAGATGATCTTTTCATTCAATTGAACAGTCGGTTGGAACGTCAGTCCTTGTTCGACGAGTTGAGCCATGAGTTTTTCACCAGTGATCGGCGGCTGTCCACCGACGTCCCAGATCATCTTTTCCGGATAAACGTGCAATTTTCCTCCGAGTTCTGCTTGATACTCAATCAATTTCGTCTTCATGCCCCGAAGACCACTATAGAACGTCGAATATAACCCTGCAGGTCCTCCACCGATGATCGTTACGTCGAACAACTCCTGTTCCCTCATCTCACTCACTCCTCATCCTTGATTGTTATTGATTATCATTCTCACTCCCTCATGATAACGTGAACATCTCTTGAACACAAGAAAAAATGTTGACAGCGTTTTTACAGGACTGGTATGGTTAGTGAGACGATAGTGATAATCATTATCAGTGAAAATGGAGAGAACAACGAAGGAGTCGTCGCGTATGGTACGTTTAGCAACAGAAGAAATCAATATCGGCTACGGTGATCGTCCCATCGTCAAAGACTTGTCCGTCCAAATTCCCGATCGTCAGATTACGACGATCATTGGGGCGAATGGTTGTGGCAAATCAACTTTATTGAAAGCAATGACACGGATCATTCCCCATCAATCGGGACGTGCGTTGCTCGATGGTCTTGATATCGCCAAGGAAAGCACGAAGCTACTTGCCCGGAAAATGGCTATTCTGCCACAAACTCCAGAGAGTGCAAGTGGTCTGACGGTCGCAGAGCTCGTCTCATACGGTCGTTTCCCGTACCAAAAAGGATTCGGACGCTTGACGAAACACGATTATGAGATCATCGATTGGGCACTCGAAGCAACGGATACGATGGCATTCAAACATCGTCCGGTCGATGCGCTGTCGGGTGGTCAACGTCAACGGGTCTGGATTGCGATGGCACTCGCCCAAGAGACGGATATCATCTTCCTCGATGAACCGACGACTTATCTTGATCTCGCCCACCAACTCGAGGTACTCGAACTACTCGAGCATCTCAACCGGACCGAAGGACGGACGATCGTCATGGTCCTGCATGACTTGAATCAAGCGGCACGGTTCGCCGACTATATCATCGCCATGAAAAACGGCGAAGTCGTCAAAGCCGGAACGTGTGAGGAAGTCATCGCAAAAGACGTCTTACAAGAAGTATTCCATATCGATGCTGAAATCGGACGCGATCCGCGGACGAACAAGCCGATGTGTATCACCTACAACTTAATCAAGGGAGATTGAATCATGAAGAAACTACTTGTACCGGTTTTACTCATTCTCACGCTTGTCATCGCAGCGTGTGGCAATACGGAGAAAAAAGACGACGCAACGTCTGGGTCGAAAAACGAGACGATCACGTACAAATCGGAGAATGGTGACATCAAAGTTCCAGCTCATCCAAAACGTGTCGTCGTCCTCGCTGGATTCGCCGGCAACGTCATGGCACTCGACGTTCCTGTCGTGGGTGTCGATTCGTGGTCAAAAGCGAATCCGAAGTTCGACAAACTCAAAGATGTCACGGAAGTATCGGAAGAGAACGTTGAAAAAATCATCGAACTCGAACCAGACTTGATCATCGGCTACTCAACAACGAAAAACCTCGATAAAATTAAAAAGATTGCTCCGACAGTCACGTACACATACGGAAAAGTCGACTACTTGACGCAACACATCGAAATCGGTAAATTGCTCAACAAAGAACAGGAAGCACGCGACTGGGTCAAAGACTTCAAAACACGCGCTGCTGCTGCCGGTAAAGACATCAAAGCAAAAATCGGTGAAGATGCTACTGTCTCTGTCATTGAAAGCTTCGATAAACAACTCTACGTCTTCGGCGACAACTGGGGTCGTGGAACAGAGATCCTCTATCAGGAAATGAAATTGAAAATGCCAGATAAAGTCACGAAGATGGCATTAAAAGACGGATATTATGCGTTGTCACCAGAAGTCCTTCCTGAATACGCAGGCGACTACCTCGTCTTCAGTAAGAGTGCGGAAGCGGACAACTCATTTACGAAAACGGACACGTTCAAGAACATTCCAGCCGTTAAAAACGATCGGGTCTTCGAAGTCGATTCGAAGGAGTTCTACTTCAACGATCCGCTCACACTCGAACGTCAACTCGAGTTCTTCAAGAAAAGTTTCCTTGGCGCATAATGAATAAGGGAGGGAACCTGCGGGATCCCTCCCTTTTTTTGTGGCTCACTCACTGAATCAGAAATGGAGGCGACATTCATGTCAGCTGGTCGAATTCCGTTCGGCATTAAAATCACACTCGGTCTCGTCCTCTTTTTCGGGATGTTCTGGATCGCGATGACGTTCGGTGCTGCCGATACGACGATCCGCGAAGTCTGGAACGCTTTGACGTTCGGACCGTTGAATGAAAAAGCAAAAATCGTCCAGGAAATCCGCTTGCCACGGGAACTGGCAGCGATCCTCGTCGGTGCGGCACTCGGTGTCTCGGGTGCCATCATGCAAGCGATGACCCGCAATCCCCTTGCTGATCCCGGTCTACTCGGTCTGACAGCAGGTGCGAATGCGGCACTTGCGCTCGTCATCGTCCTGTTCCCGAAAATTGACTACTTCGGGATCATGATCGCGTGTTTCGTCGGTGCGGCACTCGGGGCAGCACTTGTCTTTGGAATCGGGGCTTCGAAAAAAGGCGGCTTCTCACCGCTCCGGATCGTCCTTGCCGGTTCCGCGATCTCCGCTTTTCTGTACGCGATTGCGGAAGGCATCGGGATCTACTTCAAGATTGCCCAAGATGTCTCCCAATGGACATCCGGCGGACTCGTCGGATCGACCTGGGGACAACTTCAAGTCATCGCGCCGGTCATTGCGATCGGCATCGTGATTGCATTCATCTTCTCACGACAATTGACGATCCTCAGTCTATCGGAAGAAGTTGCGCTTGGACTCGGGCAGAACATCCAGCGGATCAAAGCCGTGCTTTATGTCGTCGTCATCCTGCTTGCCGGTGCTGCCGTAGCCCTCGTCGGCAACATGGCATTCATCGGACTGATGATTCCGCATATCGTCCGCGCGATCGTCGGGACGGACTATCGGTTCATCCTGCCGATGACCGCAATCTTCGGTGCGACGTTCATGTTGCTTGCCGATACGATCGGACGGACACTATACGCACCCTATGAGACTCCGGTCATCGCAATCGTCTCGATGCTCGGGCTACCATTCTTCCTCTTGATCGTTAGGAAAGGAGGGCGTGCTTTCTCATGATGGAATCTCGTTTACGCCGTCGCCAGCAACTGACGTTTTGGACGTTACTGGCACTATTGATCGCAACACTTATCGTCAGCATCGGTCTTGGACCTGCTTCTCTGTCGTACGATCGTTTACTGCCGACATTACTTGGAAACGGTTCGTTCAAAGAGGAGTTCGTCCTCTATTCGCTCCGCTTACCTCGACTGCTCATCACCGTCATGGCAGGAATGGCGCTCGCCTTATCCGGTGCAATCTTACAAGGCATCACCCGCAATGAACTCGCTGACCCGGGTATCATCGGCATCAATACGGGAGCTGGCGTCGCCGTCGCCTTGTTCTTCCTGTACTTCCCAACCGATGTCGGGTCATTCATCTATCTGTTACCGATCGCTGCCTTCTTCGGTGCACTTGTCACCGCGACAGCGATCTACCTGTTCTCGTACGATCGCTTGCAAGGACTGCAACCGATCCGCTTGATTTTGATGGGGGTCGGCTTCTCGATGGCGCTGTCTGGAATCATGGTGATCCTGATTTCATCGACGCGTCGTGAAAAGGTCGACTTCATCGCTAAGTGGCTCGCCGGTAACATCTGGGGGACGGACTGGATCTTCGTCTACTCACTGTTACCGTGGTTACTCGTCTTGATTCCGCTGACGTTCTATAAAGCGAATAAGCTCAATCTGCTTGCCTTAAATGAGCCGGTCGCGATCGGGGTCGGCGTCGCGATTGAAAAAGAACGGATCCAACTCTTGCTGACAGCCGTTGCACTCGCCGCTGCTGCCGTCTCTGTCACCGGTGGGATTTCCTTCATCGGTCTGATGGCGCCACATATCGCTCGAGCGCTCGTTGGACCACGACATCAGTTCTTCCTACCGATTGCCCTCTTACTCGGCGGCTGGTTGCTTGCGTTCGCTGATACGATCGGACGCAACATCGCGGGACCAGACGGTGTACCGGCCGGGATCGTCGTCGCCTTGATTGGAGCACCATACTTCATCTATCTGCTGTTAAAAAAATAATCAAAGATCCGCATCCATCAGCGTCTTTCACTGATGGATGCGGATCTTTTGATTTTATCGTTTCCACCACGCACGTTCGATTTCTCCCATCGTCACGTACGCCGGATCGATTTGTTTTGCCAACCGGTTCAGTCGAGTGACGCCAAGACCGACTCCACCGCTCCAGACAAGTAAAAGAACGAATAAATAACCGGGAGCATTTGGAATCGACAGCATGACGACGGCGATCAACCACGCTACGACATAACCGATGATTGTCAGGCGAGCGACCCTTTGAACAGTCTGTTGATAGATAGATGGTGTTAAATAGGACTTCATGAGTCGTAGCCGGACGATTTCCCGAACGACTCCAATTCCGCAAAGACAAAAGAATATGACCTGACTAAAGACGGATGCCAACGCCGGCACAAACCAAGCAGGTACAGCAAAAATCAGTCCAGGGATTAAAAAGACATAGGTGACGATACGCACCGGTCGTTTCATTACATTCAGACGTGCTTGTCGCTCGAATACGTGTTCCATTTCGAAGTTCCTTTCTGTCTGACGAAGCGGGCTACTTCTCTGTCACTGATATAATCGGGATCACGTGCCCCGTCGCGTCGGATGATCCATTCGCTGATGAAATAGAGCGGTGTTAAGATCGCAAAAATTGCCACAAGCATCTGCCAGAACGGTCCCTCGATCGTCTGGGTGATGACGACCGTCAAGATGGCGTACAGCAGAACATGACTGCCGATACGGAGTAGAAACTGCCGGCGAATTTGTGCATTTGAGAGATAACCTTCTAGAATTTTTCGTTTTTTTAGTTGGTAGCGAAAATCGGAACCGAGAAAAAGGGCTGGAATCGTCAAAATCAACAAGGAGATATCGGTCCACTCGATCAGGATGCCGACTGTTATGAATAAGAGCACGTTCCAGTACCAGCGTGTACCGAGCCATTCGACGTCCCGGTACGCGAGGGCGAGTTTTTGTAGACGTTCTTCTCGAGCCGTTTGCATGACATCGTCTCCTTTAGCGGGCTTTGTGGATTTCTTGTTCCGATATGTACGTTGGGTCAATCTTTCGTGAGATATACTCTAGCGTTTTTCTGCAGATCCAGTAAAACGGGATGACGATGATGATTAGACCAATTAAGAAAGACGTATCTGGTCGATCGGCTGCCCAAACGATCAGACCGGCAAGCGCTCCGTACTGTAAGATGCCGATCAGCACATGTACCTGATAGAGACGTCTTGCTGAAGCCTGTGATGTATATTCCGCAACAAGCGCGAACCGCTTCCGTTGTACGAACATGTCATAGCCAAAATACAATAATGGGACGATCATCGCGTAAACTGGCTTCTCGAGCGTGTTACTGAGCGCTAAGAATGCCGCAAGCATGACCCACATGCCGGTCTTCGTCTTCTGATGCATCTCTTCGTACAGCGCTGCCAAGGCATCCGTTTGTGTATGTACGTGTTCCATGATCATCCACCTCTCTATACTGTCATATACTTACATTTTAGTCCGTGAGTTTCACGATTGATGATATTTCCAAAAAAATAAGTCCTACCGTAATGGTAGGACGTAATTCAAAAACGTCTACGCACTGACCTGAATGATCAGATAGATGACGCTGTAGGCGACGATCGCGAGCGGTATCATCGCGACACCGATCAGCCAACCGTTTCGGTCACGGATACCGAGGTATAAGACGAGACACCCTACGATGAAGGCGATTAAGGTCGTGAACGGATTCATGGTGGTTCCCCCTCTGACTTGTTTCTGTTCTTAAAATTCCCCCTCTATTCGTCTGATAAACCCTTCAAAGCGCTTCTACACACAACGAAAAGCCAGACGGATTTCCGCCTGGCTTGTTCATCGTTCACTTATTTTTTAGTGATGACGACCGTTTTCGTAACGACGTGTCCACCAAGATCCTTCAGTTTCAAGTTGTACGTGTTTTTTCCTTTTTTGAGCGTCACTTTTTTCGTGATCGTCTTCTTGAAGGCTTTCATGACGTACGGCTCTTTGAACGTCCGGCGGTATTCCGCACTCCCGTTGAAGTCAAAGCGTAATTCGCTGTAGTTATCGCGAAGAACGATCTTCATCTCAGCTGTTTTTGTTTTGCTTGAAACGGTTTTTGGTGCAGTGACGCGAATCGTCGGTAATTCTGTGTCGATGATGACTTGACGGTTGAACGCTATACGATTTCCTTTACCATCGTACGCCTCAACCTTGAATGACTTGACGCCATCCGTCGTGTACGTCACGTCATGGCTGAACGCATAGTTCTGTTGCGCCGCATCAAAGCGCAGTTTGACAGATTTACCGTTAATCTTGAACGATTTAATGCCTGACTCATCCGAGACGTGACCTGCGATGTTGATGACTTTTGATGTCGCAAGACCAAGTGCGACCGGTGTATCGATTTGAACATTTGGTACGGCTTTATCGACACCCGTCGTGTTGACGTCTTTTTTCACACTGTTTCCGGCATAATCCTTCACGACGAAGGCAATCTTCGCGCGCTCCGGAAGATCGGTCAACGTATACGCTTTTTCCGTTGCAGCAAGCGGTTGTTTCAAGACACTCTTACCATTGACGAGGATATCGTATGACGCGACACCTGTTCCTTGGTCACCTGCTGTCCACGAGAGCATTGATTTCTTAGCATCCCACTTCACGGTTGCCGCCGGTTTTTTCGTATCGACATAGACTGGGAATAGGTTCGACTGCCATTTTGCATTCGGATAATCGATCACGGATTTGACTTTGTAGTAGTAAAGACCATCCTTGACCGGTTTCCCGTTGATCGTTCCGTCCCAAGCAGCGCTTGTGACTGGTGTGTATCCGTCCTCTGAACCGCTATCGTAGTAGTTCTTGACGACGTCCGTTTGCATATCGAGCTTCTGGAGCGTTGTTTTATTCCGGTCAAGAATCGAGTACTCGACTTTTTTCGCGTTACGAAGGAACGAGATGATCGGGAAAGCTTCATCTGCGCTACCATCGTTGTTTGGTGAGAACGAGACTTTGTTTGCGACGACGTCTCCAGCAGCGTTCGCGCCGAGGAACTCAAAATCATCCTTCACTTCAGTCGCTAGACCTGTCAATCCGTAGAACGTGTTGTCTTCATCGTACAGTGGTGCGTCTAGAATCGGAGCTTGATCCCACTTTCCTTTGAAGCCAACGTAAGGAACCGTCAGTTCTGGATTTTTACTCTTCGTATCAATCAAACGGACGAAGCCTTCGACGAAGTAGCCGTTCTCAAAGACTTGTTCGAGCGGAAGTTCGTTTGCCCAGTCCGTTGTATCCTTCAGATCGACCGATACACTGACTTTCGTTGAGCTCTTCGGATTGATCGAGACCGAACTTGCTTTCTTCGAGCCGACTGCGAATGAGATCGGATATGTGCCCGTGTTTGCATCCACTGTTCCGATCGTTCCTTTTTTGAAGATTCCGTTCGCCTCTAAGAAGTTCGACCCTTCCGCACCGAGATCCGATTGAACGGTTCCCGCTAGCTTATACGTCACTTTTTCACTGCTGTAGTTTTTCAAATCAAGCGTAAACGTGAACTTCTCGCCGACTTCCTTCAAGGACGCCTTCCCTTCACCTGACTTCGTCTCCGTGACGACGACTGGCGTCTTCATGGCAGCACGCAGGTCCATCAGTCCCGCGCCTTCACGACGTGGGGAGTAGAAGTTGCCTGTGTTTTGCTGAGCATTGTATTTTCCTTGATCAAGTTGCGGACGCGACGTATTCATCAAGATATTCTTCGCGAGCTTAACGCGTGTCGCACCGTTAACCTTGAAGTCTTTTGCGATCCGTTGCATGACGAGTGCCGTTCCACCAGCGACATGTGGTGCCGCCATCGAAGTTCCACTCATGACGCCATACTCGTTATCGTTAAGTGTCGAGTAGATTTTTCCACCAGGTGCTGTGATTTCTGGTTTGAAGTCAAGGCTTGGTGTGACACCCCAAGACGTAAAGTCAGACATTTGTCCTGCGACCGGATTATCGGCGGAGACTGCTTTTCCATCGAACGTGACAGTGATTGCCTTGCCCTCTTTTGCTTTTGCTTCAAGATCGTTCCCGTCCGCGAGACTGAGCGTCACCATCGGAATTGTCGGATTGTTGAGGGCCATGCTGACGTAATCGCCGTGATCGACTTTACCACGAATGATGACACCTGCTGCCCCTTGTTTTTCCGCTTCTGCTTGGATCATGCTGTAGTTGAAGTTACCGTTACGTACGACGAAGACGACTTTCCCTTTGACGTCTTTACCAGCGTAGTTCGCTTCTTGACCGTCACCGACATATACGACTTCCTTCGGCTCTTTATCAAAGACAGCAATCGGATTCGGTGAATCCTGTTTTTGGTAGGCCAAATAACCGGCATCCTGCCCGTCGATCGTCAGCGCCATGCCTTCAAGCGTCAATTTTGTATTTTCGAGCGATGCGACTTGGAGTGCCTGACTCGTTAATCCTGGTGCACCGACGACACCGATATCCGGGTTTGCTGTGTACGGGTTACCGGCACCATGACCGGCGAATGCCGAGTTACCGGCAGAAATCGCACATAAGATCCCGTTGTTCATCGCATTGACGATTGCGCGTTGTTCCGGATCATCTGCATTGACGAATGATGACGTCGAACCGAGACTCATATTGATGACATCCGCGCCGAGAGCGATCGCGTCATCGATTGCTTTAATATAGATATCACTGAATGTCGATGGCATCCCTGGATCATTACCAAAGACCTTCATCGCAAGCAGTTGTGTTTCCGGTGCAACTCCTTTGATGCCGCCATTCGCTTCATCCCCGTTTGCGCCGACCGTACCCGCGACGTGCATCCCGTGCATCGACGCGCCCGCACCTAAATCACGGATTTCGCTATCGTGGTCGGCGTAGTTATAGCCGTACGGTACTTTTTCCGTGAAGTACTTTCCTTTTAAGCCTTTTGTTTCTTTAGCACTTTCGACTTTTGACGCTGTTAAATCAATCTTCGTCTCTGGACTTAAAACCATGTCCTTATGCGACGGATCAATTCCCGTATCGATGACGGCGACGACAGTTCCTTCCCCTTTGAATCCGTAATCCTGCCATGTTTCCTTAGCATGGACGAGATCCTTGCTGTACAACATATCTGGTTTTGCAGCTTTCGCCACTTCTGGACGCGCGTATTCATGCGCAATATGTACATCCTTTACGCCGGCAAGTCGTTTGATGCTTTCAATATCACCGAACTTCACTTCACCACTGAATCCGTTAATGACGGTCGTGAAGCTTTCTTTATAGGTAACGGGAATCGCTTTTTTAGCGATCGCTGATTTAACCGCTTTTTGAACGCTGACGAGACGATCCTTGATCGATTCCTTTTCGGTATTGCTCAATGTGCTATACCGCTTGTTTTGCGCCTGTGCGATCTGGATTGCCGGCTTCTGATCCATCTCGATGACGACACGGACTTTATCCGACTGCTTGTAGACTTTTTCCTGCCCTGACTTCTTCAGTGAGAGTGCTTGCGGCTTTTGCCCGCTCGCTTTGTCTTGCGACGACAGTGCACCTTGGGCACTGACTAAATTGGAGGACGTCATCAGGACGGCCGCCATAAGCGCAATCTTCTTCTTCATGCTTTCGTTTCTCCTTTTCTAAAAAACCATAATAAAATGATGGTAAAACAGTTAAACGAAAATTCTGTATTTTTAGTTTAATGAATTTAATGGGAATAAACAATTTAGTTTTGTCTGTTTTTTTAATTTATTTCTTTTTCATACCATATTATATTATGAGGAATTTAACTGGAAACAAACAAAAACCCTTCGATTGCTCGAAGGGTTGGATGTATGAAGATGGTGGAGACTATCGGGATCGAACCGACGACCTTTTGGCTGCCAGCCAAACGCTCTCCCAGCTGAGCTAAGCCCCCATGAATTATCTTTAGTATACGCATCACTAACTACTTTATCAATATAAAAATAACGCTTTCACGAAAAAAGAATTCCTTCCACGATTTGGAAGGAATTCACGATTCATTTATTCAATTCACGCATGATATCCGCCTGTCGTTCAAGCTCTGCCTGTTGTTCAAGGATCAAGACCTTTTTATACGTTCGCGCAGAAATCAGGATGCTGATTTCATACAAAACGAATAACGGCACCGAGATCATCAAATGCGACGTCACGTCCGGCGGGGCAATCAATGCCGCAACGACGAACAATGCGAAGTAGGCATACTTCCGATTTTTCCGCATGAGATGTGGCGTCACAAGACCAAGACGTGTTAAGAACATCGTCACGACCGGCAGCTGGAACAATAAACCGAACGGCATCGTCAACCGGATCAAGAAACTAAAATAGTTTTCGACCCCGATGACTTGTTCGATGCCAAGTTCCTTCCCGAGATCCGTCGAGACTTCAAGCAGAAACGGTAGCAACCAGAAATACGAGAAGGCTACTCCGGACAAAAACAGAAAGAAGATGACCGGAATATACGTCAATGTTGCTTTTTGTTCCTTATCATACAGTCCCGGACGGACAAACGCCCAGAGTTGGTACATCCAAAACGGAGACGCTAAGATCAGCGCAATGATGAACGCGAGGTTTAAATATAACATTAAAGGATCTGCGACGTTGAAAGCATTCAAGCCGATACCAAGCTCTTTTAAATCCGCTTGCAGGAAACGGACGAGCGGTCGGACGAGCGGAAACGCGACAGCGAACAGGACGACGACGATGAGGAGCGACCAGACGATCCGCTTTCGCAGTTCGTCGAGGTGCGACGTCATGCTTTGTTCTTGATCAACCGCCATGATTCAATCACTTCTCTTTCGGTTCGTCCTTTTTATCATCGTCCATGATGCCGTTTGTGGCATTCTTGAACTCTTTCAATGTCTGACCGGCAGCACGACCGAACTCCGGTAACTTCTTCGGTCCGAAGATGATCAACGCGACGACTGCGATTAATCCGATGCTCGCAGGTCCGATACCTAGTGTGAGCGGGATAAGGTTTTCCATTATGATTTCACTCCTTCAGCTGATTGCGAATAATGCTTCATGAAATAAACTAACGACTGCAACTCGATCGATAAATCGATGTGATGGACCCGGACACTTGCCGGCACGTTCAATCGTGCAGGCGTAAAGTTCAGGATGCCTGTCACACCATACTCGACTAACTCATCCGCTACTGACTGTGCGAACTGGGACGGAACCGTCAAGATGGCGACATCGACCTGGTTCGCTTCGATTTGCTCTTTCATGTCCGAAACATGATAGATTGGAACGTCATGCGTCGTTGTTCCGACCTTCTCTTCGTCCGCATCAAACGCAACGACTATCCGAGTACTATTATTCTTTAAAAAGTTATAATTTGCAAACGCTGTTCCGAGATGACCGACCCCGATTAAGGCGACATTCGTCACCTCATCTTGATTCAAGGTTTTCCGGAAAAACGTCAAAAGGTGTTGGACGTTGTATCCATAGCCCTTTTTTCCCAGTGCCCCAAAGTAGGAAAAATCGCGACGAATCGTTGCTGAATCAACCTTCACCGCTTCACTTAACTCAGCAGAAGAGACGCGGAGCTTACCTGAATTGTATAAACTTTGGATGAAACGATAATATAGCGGCAACCGTTTTGCTGTCGCTTGTGGAATTTTTGTGTCTGGTCCATTCATCCTGCAGTTCCCCCTTCGGCCACATCCATCGTGGCACCCAAATCTTTGCAAAAAGCTTTCTACTCTCCTTGATTGTAAACCACTTCACATAGAGTCACAAATAATATATTCCGCAGGACCGCGTGCTTTTGTTCGTGATAGACTAAAGGGTGGAAGGATGGATGGAAATGATACTCTTACAAGTCAACCAACTCTCGAAATCATTCGGCGTCGAGCCGATTTTAGAAAATATCAAACTCGAAGTACAAGAACGCGACCGGATCGCACTCGTCGGTCGAAACGGTGCCGGTAAATCAACCTTGCTTAAAATCATTGCCGGTGAACTCAGTCACGACTCCGGTGACATCATGAAAGGCAAAGACGTCAAAATCGGTTATCTCGCGCAAGACAGTGGTCTCGAATCGAATGAGACGATCTGGAACGAGATGCTGACCGTCTTTGAACATCTGCAGGAGCAAGAACGGACACTGCGCCGGATGGAGATCGAGATGGGCATGGAGCATATCTTGAACGATCCGGTCGCTTACGATCGTCTCCTGAAGACATACGATCAAGCGCAACATGACTTCTCAGAAGCCGGTGGTTATCAGTTTGAAGCGAATATCCGCTCCGTCCTGCACGGGATGCGCTTTTATCCGGATGATTATTCGCGCCGGATCCAGACGTTATCCGGTGGTCAACGGACACGTCTCGCCTTAGCGAAGATGCTCCTGCAAGCACCTGAACTCCTCATTCTCGATGAGCCGACCAATCACCTGGATATCGATACGCTCGCCTGGCTCGAGAGTTATCTCAGCGGCTACCGCGGTGCCGTCCTGATCGTCTCGCATGACCGGTATTTCCTCGATCAGGTCGTCAATGTCGTCTACGAGCTCTCGCGTAACATCTGTCGTAAGTTCACCGGGAACTATACGAAGTATCTGGAGCAAAAGGCAGCGTTATATGACCAGGAAATGAAACAGTTCGAACAGCAGCAAGAAGAAATCGCGAAGATGCAGGACTTCATTCAACGCAACATCGCCCGGGCGACGACGACAAAACGTGCCCAAAGTGTCCGGAAGCGGCTCGAGAAGGTCGAGCGGCTCGATCGACCAGATGGCGATGAACGCAGTACGGTCCTGTCCTTCCCGATTGAAAAACAAAGCGGGAACGACGTCCTGCAAGTCAACCAGCTGGCGATCGGTTACGAAGAGGCCGTCTCAAAAGACATTACGTTCCGCCTGCAACGCGGCGAATCCCTCGCCCTCGTCGGACCAAACGGAATCGGGAAGTCAACGCTCCTAAAAGTTCTCGTCGGACGTCTTCGTCCCCTGTTCGGTGATTTCCGCTTCGGAACCGGCGTCTCGATCGGCTATTACGATCAAGAGCAGGCAGAGCTCAATGACCGGAATCGTGTCATCGATGAGATTTGGAACGAATGGCCACTGATGCGCGAACAGGAAGTCCGTTCTGTCCTCGGACAATTTCTGTTCGGCGGTGACGACGTCTTCAAAATCGTCCACGAGTTATCCGGTGGCGAACGCGGACGTCTCGCACTCGCAAAACTGAAACTCCGGAAAACGAACGTCCTCGTCCTCGATGAGCCGACGAACCACTTGGACCTGGATTCGAAGATGGTCCTTGAAAATGCCCTCGTCGACTATGAAGGAACGCTACTGTTCGTCTCCCACGACCGTTACTTCATCGACCGGATCGCGACCCGTGTCATCGAGATGAGCGAGACCGGTGTGACAGAGTATCTCGGTGACTATTCGTACTATACGGAGAAGAAGGCGGAACAAGAAGAGATTGCCCGCCTTGAAGCCGAGGAGGCGAAAGCCGCAAAAGTCACAGCATCGAAGACGATCGATAAAGAGGCACAGAAGGAAGAAAAGAAACGCCGTCAACAGATCGAACAGCTTGAGCAGGAGATTGAACGACTCGAACAACGTTCAACGGAAATCGAACAGTTACTCTGTGAACCGGAAGTCTTCAATGATATTCCGAAAGCGACGGCGCTGTCTGCCGAGCGGGATCAGATTGATGTTGATCTACTCGAATTGATGGAACGATGGGAGAACCAACACTGATGCGAACGAAAAGCTTTTTCATCAACTTGATTCAAGGACTGCTATCCGGCATCCTTTATTTCGTCCCGATGTATGCGGACTACGTGTCCGCCTTCATCCGTCCGGATGCTCTGAATGCCGTCTATCCTTTGTTCATCCTTATTTCCTGTATGATCGGACTGGTCATCCAGACGTGGAGCGGTCTTCTTGTCAGCCTGCTCTCCGGATTATGTTGTACACTTCTGACGACTCAATTGTTCGTCGAACTCAATGATCCGATGATTCTGGCCTATTACGGGAGTATTTCTCCACTGGTCGCCTTTTTAATCAGCTGTGTCGGTATTTGGGCACTGGCCATCGTTTTTTACCTCTTAGATGGTTATCAAGGAAGTAAACGACATGGACTTGAGACTTCTTCGAACGAAGTCGATCCGCAACCTTAAAAGTCGACTGGCAACCTAATGAACAAAGGGAGTTGAAATTCCGGAATCTGGTCCGGTCTCTCAACTCCCTTTTCTTTAACTGTTCATGTAAACATTGGTCGTCAAAGTGAATCTGACCATACATCAAACATTCATGCTTTTATTATTCTGTCGGTCGGGCAATCGTAAACGTCTTTCCGATCGTCGCATAATCATTCCCCGCTAAACGCGCAACAGCTTTTAATCCTGCCGCGTCGATCCGGAACGACTCGACGAGTTCATCCGCGACATGATAGCGCAGTACTTCACCAATCAAAAGATCGGCACCTTCTAGCTCAACGTGTTGCGTCAAGCGCATCTCGAAGCGGATTTTTGCTTCCGCGATGCCCGGTACGTCGATCGCATCGCTATCGACGAGCGTTAGATCCGTCCGCTTAAGCTCACTCTCACCGTAAGCGAGTGGTGCAGCTGTCTCATTGACCGCGTCAACGATCTCTTCGCTGACGATATGGATGACATAGCTTTGTTTCGTCAGGATGTTACGCGCCGTATCCTTCTGTCCTTGATCCGTCCGTTGAACGGCGATCACGAGTTGCGGTGGACTGCTTGATGCGACCGTAAAGAATGAAAAGGGTGCAGCGTTTACCGTCCCGTCTTCTCCTTGTGTCGTCACAAAAGCAATCGGACGCGGAATGATGCTTCCGATCAGTAATTTATAATTGTCTTTTGCACTAAGCGTTGATGCCTCGAACTTCATGAATGACCCACCTTTTTCCTCACCCGATGAGTGCAGCGAGTGAATAGTCTCCAGCACCGATCATCGCTACACCAAGGGCGATGACGATCAATGCCATGTTGTATTCGTACCCGTTCTGCGTCACCCAGTAACCATTCGCACCGTGTACTTTGACGATTGCGACAAGCATCGATCCGATGATGAGGAGCGCTGCGATCCAGAGAAACAGACCTCCTGCAAACAATAAGCCGCCGATCAATTCAGCAAGACCTGCCGTAATCGCGAGTGCCTTCCCTGGCTTCATGCCGATCGATTCGAACCAGCCGCCTGTTCCAGCGATGCCGTGTCCGCCGAACCAACCAAATAATTTCTGTGTCCCGTGTGCAGCAAATGTTAAGCCGATGATTAAACGAATGATTAAAAGTCCTGTATCCATCATTGTTCTCTTCTCCTTTTACCTAATGTTTTTAAGTTACTTTAAGTAACTCGATAAACAGGCTATATCTCATCACTTACTAAAAGTAAATAGATTTGTTTTAGTTCTTTTTGTTACATTAAGTAAAATGATTCGATTTTTTTAGCAGAAGCGGGTATACTACAACTATAGAAAGGATGAGTGCTGATGGAAGAAGTCGCAATCCAACCGGCTCTTTGTCCCAAAGTCGAACATGCCTTTGAAATCTTAGGTAAGAAATGGACAGGTCTGATTTTACGTCACTTGTTGACGAAGACATGCCGTTTCAATGAGATTCAAGATGCCATTCCCGAATTATCAGGTCGTATGCTCACGGAACGTATGAAGGAGCTCGAAGCGGAAGGCATCGTCATCCGGACTGTCATTCCCGATCGTCCGATTAAGATTCAATACAGTTTGACCGACAAAGGGCGCCAACTCGAACCGGTCATTCGTTCGATTGAGGAATGGGCCGAACTACAAGACTAATGTATAGAAAAGCATCTTCTTCGGAAGGTGCTTTTTTATATGCCCTTTGACATTGATAATCATTATCAATTAAAGTAGAGAGGTACAGTGAAGGGAGGAAGATGCATGCATATCGCGATTGGATTCGTCAGCATGTCCGGTAATACGGAAGACATCGTCTCGATCATTCAAACGGAACTTGAGCAACATGAGGTCAACGTGACGATCACAGAACTAGATCAATTCGTCGGGGAGGACTTATCACGTTTTGATGGTCTATTACTCGGCTCATATACATGGGGAGACGGTGATTTACCGTATGAAGCAGAAGATTTCGTTGAGGAGCTCCGGGAACAATCCTTAGATGGGATACCAGCTGCTGCTTTTGGTTCGGGGGATCTTGATTATCCGAAGTACTGCGCAGCCGTTGATTTAATTGAAGACGCATTAAAAGAAGCCGGTGCGACGATCGTCACGGATGGCTTGAAGATCGAGTTTGATCCCAACACTCCAGAAAAACAAGCCGCTTGTCGTACATTCGCACAGACATTCCATCATTTTTTACAACAGGTCCATTCATAAGTATCGTTTGAATTTACTACGTAAGGGAATCCTTAAAACAGACTTTATGAAAGTGAGATGAATGTTTTATGACGATTCAAGCACTCGTCTTTGACGTCTACGGTACATTATTCGATGTCCATTCCGTCAAAGAACAAGCAGAAGAGCTGTATCCGGGACACGGAGAGGCGATCAGCAAACGCTGGCGGGAGAAACAACTAGAGTACTCTTTCCTCCGACAATTGAACGGACAATATGTCCCGTTCAGCCAAGTGACACAAGATGCCCTCCGCTACGCATTACTCGAATTGAAACTCCATGTGACGGAGGAGCAGATCACGACTCTCATGGAAACGTATCTGACACTTGATGTCTACCCAGAAGTCAGCTCCGTTCTCGAGACGATGGCGGATAAGCGCCTGATCGTCTTCTCGAATGGTTCCCATGATATGCTCGACCCGCTGATCGAACAGTCAGGCTTAGCCGACCGGTTCGAACATCTCGTCAGTGTCGATGACATCAAACAATATAAACCGGCACCTGCTTCTTACATGCACGCCTTAAATACACTCGGTCTAAAGCGCGAGGAGATCCTTTTCATGTCCTCGAACGGTTGGGACATCACCGGGGCGAAAAGTTTCGGCTTTAAAACCGCCTGGATTAACCGAAACGGGCTTCCCGTCGAGGAATTGAACCTCGACCCGGACCGGATCTACGACGACCTGACCGGTATCACCGAATGGCAATGAACGAACAACAGCGGACTCCTGTTTAGGAATCCGCTGTTTTCATGGATTAGTAATTGGAAAGACGCGAGTAGCCCTTCTTGAATAGATCGATTTTCAACCCACCCTCTTTTTCGATGAAGAAGAGGTATTCATTTTGATCCGTATCTTTATAAAAGACCTTAAATAACGTTAACGTCCGTTTTTTATTGTTCTCAACAGCCGTCACCTCGTGCTTCGAGATCACTTCTGCTTGAACTTGTTCCGCATCCATCTTTTGAATCATCGGCTCGAATGACTGCTTTTCTTGATCCGTCACCGGTGTTCCGGAAGCAATCAGGAAATAATCATCACTCGCCTTGTTCGTTAGACCGTACTTCCGGTCGACGATGACGACGTTACGAAGCTTTCCGTCGGTCGTCTGATCAAAAGCATACAGTTTTTGAACGCGAGTCTTCTCCCCTTCTGCTCGTCCGATTTCATAAAGCGGACGCTGTTTCGTGTTTGCTTCGACCGCTTTTTTATCAGGGACGAGTTCTTCCTTATAGGCGACTTGGTACGCGTTGACGATTTCCCGGATCTGAAGCCCGATCGCAACGATGACCAGTACCGCTAACAGTGCGATGATGACTTTTTTCATTCCATTTCCCCCAAGTTGTTCGAATTCCTTACTTTAAATCTAGCCCAGGTTCTGCGTTCATGGCAAGTGTTGAATGGCGTAACGCACGATAGGGATGAATTGCAGCCGCTCCGATCATCGCTGCATTGTCGCCACATAAGTGCATCGGCGGAATGACGAGATCGATGCCTTCCTTCGCACATGCGGCTTCAAGACCGTGGCGTAATCCTTTGTTGGCGGCAACTCCACCGGCAAGCAGCAGTTGACGTCCGCCTTTATCCTTCACGGCACGGATTGCCTTCGTCACGAGGACTTCGACGACGCTCGCTTGGAAACTCGCAGCTAAATCTTCCGGAATGATCGTTTCTCCCCGTTGCTCAGCGTTATGCACGGCATTGATGACCGCTGATTTTAAGCCGCTGAAGCTAAAGTCATACGAATCCTTCTCGAGCCAGACACGTGGAAAATGGAACGTATCCTGCCCCGTCTGTGCCAACTGATCAATCCGTGGACCACCCGGATACGGTAACTTCAACGTCCGAGCGACTTTATCGTAGGCTTCCCCTGCTGCATCATCCCGTGTTTCCCCGATGACTTCATATACACCATCTTCCGGCATGTAAATCAGTTCCGTGTGCCCACCTGATGCAATCAAACAGACGAGCGGGAACTCAAGCTCTTGCACGAGACGATTCGCATAGATATGACCTGCGATATGATGAACACCGATCAATGGCTTATTGTGCGCAAAAGCAAGTGTCTTTGCCGCACTGACACCAACGAGTAATGCCCCGACAAGTCCCGGTCCTTCCGTAACGGCAATCGCGTCAATATCATCGATCGTGACGTTTGCCTCCGTCAAGGCATCATCAATGACATAGGTGATGCGCTCGACGTGATGGCGTGAGGCGACTTCAGGCACGACCCCACCGAATCGTTTATGACTTTCGATCTGCGATGAGACAACGTTTGATAAGACATCCGTTCCTCCACGGACGACGGCAGCCGCTGTTTCGTCGCAGCTCGATTCAATTGCTAGAATCAATGGTTGTGTCATAAGTCTTCTCCCTCCAGCTCCAGCCAGTAGATGGCAGCATCTTCATTGTTATCTTGATAATATCGTTTTCGAACGCCAACATACTGGAATCCGAGTTTTTCATATAAGGTCCGCGCCGGTGTATTCGAAACCCGTACTTCGAGTGTCATCGCCCGTAAACCGAGTGCCCGACCGACGGCGATCAATGCCGTTAGCAGATCTTCTCCGAGTCCTTGGCCGCGATGCGACTGCTTGACGGCAATATTCGTAATATGACCTTCATCTGCAATATGCCACAGACCAGCAAATCCGACGATGCCGTCTTGATCGGCAACGACATAGTAAGCATTCGGATTTTGTGTCATTTCTGCTTCAAAGGCATCTAGTGTCCACGGCGTCGCAAACGATTCGAGTTCGACGGCATGGACACCGGCAGCATCCTGTACGGTCATGCGGCGAATGATCTTACTCATGACGTTGTGCCTCAATCCATTTCGCTTCAGCTTCAGCAAGGCGCAGGTACCGTGGCTCAAACGCGTGCGCTTCGACGGTCGGGCGTGTTGCACCGAGTAAAGCGAGCACGCCGGCACGCGGTGTCCGAAACGCAGGAGCCGCCTTTTCAAACGGCTGAAGAAGTTCTTCAAACGCATCGACGTCTCCTGTGACGAGCGTATCTGACGTTAACGTCTTCACAAAAGACGCAATTTCAACATGCTGTTCTTCACCAATTCGTTGTCCGGCATCGTATACCCCAACGAAGCCTGATCCGCGCCGTGCATCCTGAATCGCCGCGACCCGTCCCGTATGACCTGTCGAAGCCGCCATCAATTCAAGCGTCGAGACCGCAACCAGTTCGATACCGAGTGTATAGGCAAGCGTCTTCGCAGTCGTCGCCCCAATCCGTAATCCCGTATAAGAACCAGGACCGTCAGCAACGACGACGCGTGTCAGTTGAGCCGGTGTCCATTTCGCTTCTGTCATCAGTCGTTCGAGTAGCGGCATCAGTTTCGTCGCATGATTTAACGACGTGACGTACGAGGCTTCTGCTACGATTTGTTTTCCGTCCGACAGAGCAACCGATAGTTGTTTCGTCGATGTATCAATAGCTACGATTTTCATGACTTCAATCCCTCACATAATGTAATGTATCGTTCTCCCGTCGGTGTCAGCTCAAAACGACGGCTATCGTCACCTGTTCGAGTAATCGAGATTGCTAACCGTTCCGGTGGAAGGCTGTCCGCAATCAACTCAGACCACTCGACGACAGCGACGCCTTCACCGTTCAAGTATTCTTCCAGTCCAATGTCGTCGCCTGAACCTTCAAGACGATAGACATCCATATGATAAAGCGGAAGACGTCCTGTATAGACTTTCATGATCGTAAACGTCGGACTGTTGACGTGGCGCGTCACGCCTAATCCTTTGGCAAAGCTTTGCGTAAAGGTCGTTTTTCCGGCACCTAAGTCTCCATCAAGCGTAATGACCATCCCTGCTTCTGCACGTCGTCCGAGTTCAAGAGCCAAGGCAACCGTTTCTTCCAAGCTGTTCATTTCCAGTTCTATCATATGACGTCTCCTCCTTTAATACGTGTTGTTCATCCTTCTCTATTGTACCGAACGAAAAAGGCAAAAAAAAATACGAAACGCTGAACGTTTCGTAGTAAAGTTGAAGTTAAGTTTAAAATTGGTTGCGGGGGCCGGATTTGAACCGACGACCTTTGGGTTATGAGCCCAACGAGCTACCAGACTGCTCCACCCCGCGACGATAAAACGTTTCGGATTTGATTATTTAAAAATTGGTTGCGGGGGCCGGATTTGAACCGACGACCTTTGGGTTATGAGCCCAACGAGCTACCAGACTGCTCCACCCCGCGATGATATAACGTTTCGACAGATATTAATATAACATGCGTCTTTTAAATTAGCAAGCCTTTTTGCCTTTTTTCTTTTTACTAACTGTCATAATGAATATTCTTCTATACTGATACGAAAGGAGTGATCAGATGGGATACTTATTAGATTTACGAAAAATCGTAGGAAACCGACCGTTGATCAGTGTGGGAGCAACCGTACTTGTCATGAACGCCCAACATGAACTACTATTTCAATATCGTTCGGATACACACAATTGGGGACTACCCGGCGGTTCGATGGAACCCGGTGAGACACTGGAAGAAGTCGCGATGCGTGAACTGCAGGAAGAAACCGGACTTCAAGCTCGCAATGTTCAACTACTAGATGTCTTTTCTGGTCCTGATTACTTCTTCCGATATCCAAATGGTGATCAAACATATAGTGTGATTCATCTCTTTCAAGCGAAAGGAATATCCGGCACATTACAAATGACGGATGGTGAGAGCCTCGACCTTCGTTATTTTCCACTCGATCAACTACCAGACCCACTTGAAGCACGAGCCGCTGCGCTATTGAAACACGTCATCCCTCGTCTTATCAAAACAACACCTTGAATTTAATGTAGATGTCGGATTTTAAAACTGGCTGTTCTTCGGTCAGTTTTTCCTTTTCCAAAACAAAACAAAAAAACTGATCTGCAATCTGCAGATCAGTCAAGTGCCTGGCAACGTCCTATCCTCACAGGGGGAAGCCCCCAACTACTTTCGGCGTTCAAGTGCTTAACTTCCGTGTTCG